>DATLFF010000407.1:0-13715 GCA_035524915.1 Gemmatimonadota bacterium
GGGTCGAGATGAAGCGCGCGATCCGCGACTTCTGGTGGGAGTCGATGGTCCGCCGCGACGACATCGAGGGCCTCGACGCCGCCATCCTCATGCACCCGAAGGTGTGGGAGGCCTCCGGCCACGTGGAGGGGTTCACCGACCCGCTCGTCGACTGCAAGAACTGCAAGCACCGGTTCCGCGCCGACGCGTTCGAGGAGATGAAGGAGCCACACTGCCCGCGCTGCGGCTCCCGGGATCTCTCCGAGGCGCGCCAGTTCAACCTCATGTTCAAGACGTTCATCGGACCCGTCGAGGAGGACGCCTCTGTGGCGTACCTGCGGCCGGAGACCGCGCAGGGCATCTACGTCAACTTCTTGAACGTCCTGAACGCCTCGCGGCAGAAGGTCCCGTTCGGGATCGCCCAGATCGGAAAGGCGTTCCGCAACGAGATCACTCCCGGCAACTTCATCTTCCGGACCCGCGAGTTCGAGCAGATGGAGATGCAGTTCTTCGTGAAGCCGGGCACCGACCGCGAGTGGCTGGAGGAGTGGCGCGACCGGCGCCGCGAGTGGTACCGGGAGCTCGGCATCCGGGACGAGAAGCTGCGTCTCCACGAGCACGGCCCCGACGAGCTGGCCCACTATGCCGCGGCCGCCTACGACATCCAGTACGAGTTCCCGTTCGGCTGGCAGGAGCTCGAGGGCATCCACGACCGCACCGACTTCGACCTCGCCCGGCACGAGGAGCACTCGGGGAAGAAGCTCTCCTACTACGACGAGGAGTCGAAGGAGCGGTTCCTTCCCTACATCGTCGAGACTTCGGCGGGGGTCGACCGGACGCTCCTCACCTGTCTGGTGGACGGATTCCGCGAGGAGGGCGAGGGGAAGGAGGCCCGCACGGTGCTCCGGCTGGCGCCGCGGATCGCGCCGATCAAGGCCGCGGTCTTCCCGCTGGTGAAGCGCGACGGCATGCCCGAGCTGGCGACGGCGATCCACGAGCGGCTGAGGCAGCGCTGGAATGTGTTCTACGACGACGGCGGATCGATCGGAAGGCGCTACCGCCGTCAGGACGAGGCCGGGACGCCGTTCGGCATCACGGTGGACGGGGAGTCGACGGTGGAGCGTAGCGTGACCGTGCGCGACCGCGACTCCATGCGGCAGGAGCGGGTCGGGGTGGACCATCTCGAAGAGTGGCTGTCCGAGCGGCTCGGGGGCGCACAAACAAAGTTGTAAGAGGAGGAGGCAGACCATGGCCGATCGGCTGACCGGGAAGCGCTGTGAGCCCTGCAGCGGGGACACGCCCGCCCTCACGGCGGAGGAGGCGTTCCGGCTCCACGAGCAGGTGACCGAGTGGGATATGACGAGCGGGCGCAAGCTCGTCCGAACGTTCGAGCTGGAGGATTTCCTCGACGCGATCGACTTCGTGAACGCCGTAGCCGACGTGGCCGAGGAGGAGGGGCACCACCCCGTCATCACGATCGATTACGATGACGTGACCTTCACCGTCTGGACCCACGCCATCGGCGACCTGTCGGAGAACGACTTCATCCTGGCGGCCAAGATCGACGAGCTGTACGCGGGCGGCACGGAGGAGGAGTGAGGACGGCGCTCGCGACCGCGGCGTGGCTCCTCGTCATGGCGGGCACGGCGGCCGCCCAGGCCCCGCCGGACGCCTTCGACGGCGAGTTCGAAGCGCTGGCGTCCGATCCGGCGCTGGGTGACGCCGAGCGGCTTCACCGCCTGATCGACGTCGACTGGCGCCGCTCCATGGCGTGGTATCCCGAGTGGGCCACCTACGTCGGCTGGGAGAGCGCGGAGAACGACGCCTGGACCGACATGTCGCTCGCGGCGGTGGAGGCGCGCCAGGCGCGGGCCGGAGCGGCCCTGCCGGTGCTGGACGCGATCGACCGCGAGGCCCTCTCCCCCGACGACCAGCTGAACTACGACCTCTTCCGGCTGAACGTCGAGTGGGACGTCGAAGGCGGCAGCTTCCCCGACCACCTGATGCCGCTCAACCAGATGGGCGGTGTCCAGCAGGACGCCGCCAGCCTGCTGGCGATCATGCCGACGAACACCGTGGCGGACTACGAGGCGATCGTCGCCCGGCTCGGGCGGCTGCCGGGCCTGATCGACCAGACGGTCCAGCTGATGGAGCGGGGCCTCGTGGGCGGGCTCACGCCGCCCCGGATCACGCTCCGCGACGTCCCCGACCAGGTCGTCGCTCAGATCGTGGACGATCCCTCCGAGAGCCCCATGCTGCAGGCCTTCGGTGACTTCCCGGAGGCGGTGCCCGAGGCCGAGCGCGTCCGGCTGCGCGCGGCGGCGAGCGCCGCGTACGAGGAGGGGATCGTGCCGGCGCTCCACCGGCTGCACCGGTTCCTGGTCGGCGAGTACCTGCCGGCGGCGCGCGATGAGATCGGCCTCGCCGCCCTGCCGGAGGGCGAGGCGTGGTACGCCTTCCGCGCCCGCCGCTCGACCACGACCGACATGAGTCCGGCGGAGATCCACGCCACCGGCCTCTCCGAGGTCGAGCGGATCCGCGGCGAGATGGAGCGGGTGATCGACGAGACCGGCTTCGAGGGGACGTTCGGTGAGTTCCTGGAGCACCTGCGCACGGACCCGCGGTTCTTCCACCAGGACGCCGAGGCGCTGCTCGCGGGCTACCGCGACATCGCCAAGCGGGCCGACCCCGAGCTGCCGCGGCTCTTCGGCACGCTCCCGCGACTGCCCTACGGCGTGAAGGCGATCCCGGCCTACGCGGAGAAGTCGCAGACCACGGCGTACTACCAGCCGGGCTCCCCGGAGGTCGGCCGGCCCGGCTGGTACTTCGCCAACACCTACGCGCTCGAAACGCGGCCCATATGGGAGATGGAGGCGCTCACACTCCACGAGGCGGTCCCCGGCCACCACCTCCAGATCGCCATCGCCCAGGAGCTCCCCGAGGTGCCCGAGTTCCGTCGTCACGGGGGCTACACCGCGTTCGTCGAGGGGTGGGGGCTCTACGCCGAGAGTCTGGGAGAGGAAATGGGGTTCTACGAGGACCCCTACTCGAAGTTCGGTCAGCTCACCTACGAGATGTGGCGCGCGGTCCGGCTGGTGGTGGACACCGGCATGCACTCGATGGAATGGGACCGTCAGCGGGCGATCGACTTCTTCGCCGCCAACAGCTCCAAGTCGATCCACGACATCACGGTCGAGATCGACCGCTACATCGTGTGGCCGGGGCAGGCCCTGGCCTACAAGGTGGGGGAGCTGAAGATCAAGGAGCTGCGCGCGCTCGCGACGGCCGAGCTGGGCGAGGCGTTCGACGTGCGCGGGTTCCACGACGTCGTTCTGGGGGCGGGCGCGGTCCCGCTCAGCGTGCTGGAGGCGCGCGTCCGGGCGTGGATCGAGCAGGAGAAGGGGGCCGCGCCCGCGCCGGGGATCCGCCCGGACCGGGGCTGAGCCGCTAGCGCTCGCTCAGGCCGCGGCCGATGGGTCCCTCCAGCGGTTCCGCCTCCGGCCGCGGCTCCTCCGGGTTCTTCTCCCCGAACCGCTCGACGTCCACCTCGCTCCGGTAGACCCGGCTGGTGGGGTACGCCAGCTCGACGTTCGGGACCTCTCGGAAGCGCCGGAGCACCTCGCGGCTGATCCGGTCGCGGTTGTCGCGCCGCTGCCGGACGTGGGTGAGGTAGCGGAGCCGGAGTGTCACCCCGCTGCCGCCGACCGAGGTGTAGACGATCGGGGTCGTGATGCCGTAGCGGAAGGCGTAGGTGCTCTCCAGCCGGCGGAACCCGCTCTCGATCTCGCTCGCGTGCGGTTCGTACACCTCACGCCCGATCTCCGTCAGGATCTCTCTCGCGCGCTCCCAGTCGCTCTCGAACGTGACCGCGAACTCGATCTCGTCCCAGACGAACGGGCTGCCGGCGGTGAAGTGATACACCGGGTCGGTCAGCAGCTTGAAGTTCGGAATCGAGACCAGCCGGCCGCTCGACTGCTCGCCGGAGCCCTCTCCCCGGACCTCGATCAGGGTCAGCTTGAGAACCCCGATGTCGATCACGTCGCCACGGACGCCGGCCACCTCGATCCGGCTGCCGAGGGCGACGTTCCGCTGGCCCAGCAGGTAGAACCAGGCGAGGAACGAGGCGACGTACTCGCGCAGCGCGATCGCGAGGCCGGCGCCGAGGAAGCCGAGCACGGTCCCCAGCTCGCGCAGAGCCTCGAACAACACGATCGCGAGGACCACCGCCACGAACGTGCCGATCGAATAGCTGGCGCGCTTCCGGTAGAGGTGGCGCTTCTCGGCGTCGGCCACCTGGGACGCGATCTGGTGCACCATGACGCGGTAGAGGAGAATCGCCAGCACCACGACGACCACCGCCACCGGCCACTGCCACGGGATCTCCCGGAGCCAGTCCGGGAGCCGCTGGAGCAACTCTTCGGTCACCTACTCGAAGGCCGGGGCGAGGAGCGGGCAGACGCTGGCCCGCTCGCCCAGGAACTGACGCTTGCGCCGCTCGATCAGGGAGAGCTCGCGCTGGTAGATGGAGATGCTCTCGGGATGGAGCTGGTAGTTGTTGAACCCGATGTCGTCGACGAAGGCGATCTGGAAGTTGTAGCGCAGGTAGGTCCACACCTCGTACGCCCGGGCGCTGCGCGGCATCGGCTCCTCCCGCCGGTCGTCGGGAGCGCCGATCGTGATGTACACGCGGCCGCGGTCGCTCAGGTAGCCGGGCCGGAGCGCGCTGGTCCAGGTGTCGTTCGCGATCTGGACCTTGCGAAAGTACTCCTGGAGCGCCTCGTTGGTGGGCGTGGAGGGCGCCGCGTCGCGGATCCGCCAGAAGCAGTTCCACGCGTCGATCCGCGCCTCGTCCCCTTCCACGTCCTCCAGGATGTCGATCTCCCGGGAGGTGGCCTCGTAGCGGATCAGCCTGAGGGCGTCCTTCCAGTTGTCCGCGATCCATCCGCTGGAACCCGCCACCATGATCGGAGCCTCGGAGCGGTCGACCTCCGCGCCCTGCGGGTCGACCAGGGCGACCTCGAGCACGTACTCCCCGAAGCGTGCCCGGTCGTTCTCCACCGCACCGAAGACGCGCACCGGAGCCGCCCCGCCGGCCACGTCGCCGTTCCACTCCGCGCCCGGCTCGTCATTCTTGTCCTTCGACACCAGCCGGGCTCGGACGCGCCATCCCTCGGCGCCGGGCTCGAGCCCCGTCAGGGCGGTCATGAACTCGAACCGTTCCGGAGCGCTCGGATAGTAGTGCGAGGGATGGACCACGTACTCGTCGCTCCCTGTCACATGGAACTTCAGCAGAATGGGGCGCGCGAGGCGCGGAGTACCCGGCTCGGTCGTGGAGGCCGTGAGTTCGGCGCGGGTGATCGAGGCGTCGTCGGCGTTGACGTCCCGGACCCCGATGGCCGCGTCGTACTCGCCGACCGGAAGCCCGACTTCGGTCTGGAAGATGATGGTCTCGCCGGTCAGGTTGGTTTCGTCGAACGACTCCACGTCCACCGAGCGCTCCCAGGTGTTCTGGAGGACGGTGCCGCCGTTGCGCTCGAACGCGGCGCTGACGGCGTAGACCGCGCGCCAGGTGCCCGAGGTGGTGCGGACGAACTCGAGCGCGTCGTTCGACAGCGCCACTCCCAGCACGGCGCGGGTCGAGTCCGCGCCGCCGGGCAGGAACCAGACGTTTCCCACGAAGTCGACATCCCCCCGCGAGCGGAGGATGCCGTGCTCCTCGTAGAAGGCGCGGTTGGAGAAGATCTCGGAAAGGTCGATGTCCTGGGCGGCGGTCGGCGCGGCGCCGAAGGTCAGGGCGGCCAGGCAGATCAAGGTGGTGCACATGGGGCGCATGAATACTCCTCGGGTGGAACTCCCCGCGCGGCTCGCGGGTACTCGAACCCATTCGACGAAGATGGACGGCCCGCGACCTCTCGGCCACCGGATACTGGACAAATGCACCGCGAGGGCCTGCCGGTTGCACTACGGAGCCAGCACGAGAAGATTCGAGCGCCGATGATTCGACTCATCCCTGTCGCCTTGGCCGTCCTGCTCGCGGGGGCGTGCGCGGTCCGCAAGCCTCCCGTGGCGAGCTATGGCCCGCCTCCCCCGGTGCGCGAGCCCGCTCCCACCGCGGTGGAGGAGCTCTCGCTCCTGCTCGGCGAGGAGCTGACGCGGCAGGAGGCCGAGGACCTGGCCGCGATCCGGGCCACCGTCTACACGCCGCCTCCGGACGCCACCCCCCCCTCGCTGGATGCGGGGCTCGAGGATCTCCTCCGCCAGGAGGGGGCCGTCCTCATCCACGAGCGCGTCGGCTACGACATTCCGATCGTCCTGAACGACCGCGTCGAGTGGTGGATCGACTACTTCATGCGACGCATCCCGGACTCGTTCGAGCGCTACATGATGCGCTCCGGCGCCTGGCTTCCCTACCTCCAGCAGCGCCTGCGCGAGGCCGGGCTCCCCGAGGACCTCGTCTACCTGGCGATGATCGAGAGCGGCTTCTCGAGTCGCGCGGTCAGTCACGCCGGGGCGGTCGGGCCGTGGCAGTTCATGCCGTACACCGGCCGGGAGTACGGGCTCAGGATCGATCGCTGGGTGGACGAGCGCATGGACTACGAACGCGCCACCGGGGCCGCGATCGCCTACCTCTCCGACCTGCACGCGATGTTCGGCTCGTGGTACCTGGCGGCGGCCGGCTACAACGGCGGCCAGGGGCGCGTCGGCCGATCCATGCTGCGCGACAACACGATCAACTTCTGGGAGCTCACCGGGCTCCACGACGAAACCAAGAACTACGTCCCCAAGCTGATCGCCGCGACGATCATCGCGAAGGAGCCGGAGCGCTACGGGTTCCGGGACCTGTTCTACCTGCAGCCCATCGAGTGGGATGTCGTCACGGTGCCGACCTCGACCGACTTCGAGGTGATCGCGGCGGCGGCCGGCACCTCGGTCGACATGATCCGGATGCTGAACCCGCATCTCCTGCAGGGACGGACGCCTCCCGGCGAGGGGAACTTCCCCGTCAAGATCCCCGGGGGCCGCGCTCAGGGGTTCAGCGAGAACTACTTCCGCGTCCCCCCCAGCGAGCGCGTCAGCGTGCCGGCCACCCACCTGGTTCGGCGCGGCGAGACGATCGTCACGATCGCGGGGGCCTACGGGGTCGACCGGGACGAGCTCATGCGGTTGAACGGGCTGGGCGGGGAACGGGACCTGCAGGACGGCATGAGCCTGTCGCTCCCGGGCGGCGGGTCTCCACAGGCGACGTCCGTCGCGGGCGGAAACGGAGCGGAGGACCGGGCTCCCGAGCCCAGGATCCACGTGGTGACCCGCGGCCAGACCCTCTCCTCGATCGCCCGTCAGCACGGGGTGACGGTGGAAGATCTGCGGCGGGAGAACGACCTGCGGACGGACACGATCCGCCTGGGTCAGCGGCTCCGGATCCCCGGCTACTGAGGGCGCCTTCGGCCCCTCCTCACGTGGAGGTAGAATGACGCGAAAGTTGGCTTCGTCCATCCTCGTGCTTCCGTTCCTGCTCGCCAGCCCGCTCGCCGCGCAGGACGTCAACGTCCTCTACCCGAGCGCCGAGATCGAGGATCGGCTGCGCTCCGCGGAGTTCGAAATCCAGGACCTGAGGGGGAGCCGCATGGAGGGCGACCGGACCCAGCGGGCCGCCCTCGGGTTCCAGGACGGCAGGATGATGCTCGTCAAGTGGGCCGGGGCGGCGCCCGGCGGCGACGCCTTCAACAATCATCCCCGCTACGAAGTCGCCGCCTATGAGTTCCAGAAGCTGTTCCTGGACGAGCCCGACTACATAGTGCCGCCGACGGTGATCCGGGCGTTCCCCGTCGAGTGGTATCGCGAGACCGTCGATCCCCGCGTCGAACCGACGTTCCGCGGGATCGAGGCCGTCCTGGTGGCGCTCCAGTACTGGCTCTTCTCGGTGACCGACCAGGGGGTGTATTCGAAGAAGCGGCTTGAGGACGACGCCGCCTACGCCCGCCATTTCGCCCACGCCAGCCTGTTCGGCTACCTGGTTGGACACCGGGACGCGAACGTGGGGAACTTCCTGATCTCCACCGGCGAGAACGGGCGCGTGTTCGGGGTCGACAACGGCCACGCCTTCGGCCTGGAGAGAAGCAATCGCGGGGATGACTGGCGGGAGCTCCGGGTCGACCACGTGCCCGCCCGGGCGATCGAGCGGCTGCGGGCGATCGATCGCGAGGTCCTCGATCGCGCGCTGGAGACGCTGGTCCAGTTCCAGGTCGTCGACGACCGGCTCGAGCCGGCCGCCCCGACGGCGCCGCTGGACCGGAACCGCGGGACGCGGGTCCGCGACGGTGTCGTCCAACTCGGCCTGACCGCGGACGAGATCGACCGCGTCGACGACCGGATCCGGAAGCTCCTCGAGCGGGTCGACGACGGGAGCATCCGCACCGTTGCCGATTCCCTGCCGGCGAGCCTGTGCGACGCGGACCCGGTGCCTCCGGCCGAGCCCGCTCCCGAGCAGCGGTTGGACGGCGAGCACGGCCTGTGGGTCAGCGAGGAAGCGGACGGCCTCGGCGTCGGATGGATCACGGACCGAGAGGGGCCCGGCGTGCTCGCGATCCTGGAGGAGGACGGCACCTGCCGCGAGCACGCCTCGCCTCCGGGCCGCGCGCACCGCGTGGTCGCGCCGGTCGCCGGTGGCGTCGTCCACCTCCGCTACGGCTCGGCGGCGGACCCCACCGACCGCCATGAGACCACGATCGATCTCGGCGATACCGGCCGCCACGGCGTTGCCTTCTCGGGCGTCGACTCGCTGTGGGTGGTCGGCGACGTCCACGGCGCCTTCGGAAGCCTCGTCGCGTTGCTCCGCAACGCCGGGCTCGTGGGCGGGGACCTCGGGTGGACCGGCGGACGTGCCCACCTCGTGGTCCTCGGCGACGTGATGGACCGCGGGCGGGACGTCACCGGGGTCCTGTGGTTTCTCCACCGGCTGGAGCGGGAGGCGGAGTCCGCCGGCGGCGCGGTCCACGTGGTGCTCGGCAACCACGAGCTCATGGTGCTCACCGGGGACCTCCGCTACGCCCATCCCAAGGAGCTCGAGCTGGCGGCCACCCACAAGGTGCCCTACAACGCGCTCTTCGACGTCCGCCGCTCGGTCCTCGGCCGATGGCTCGCATCGAAGCCCGGGATCCTCGAGATCGACGACGTCCTGCTGGCGCACGGCGGCGTCGGACCGGGCTGGGCCGGCTGGACCGCGGCCGCCTTCGACGACTCGCTGGCCGCCGAGCTTGGAAGCGACGACTTCCACCGGGTGAACGTGGCGGTCGAGCCAGTCCCGGTGGACGCGAACCGGCAGGAGACGTGGGACCGCCTGTTCCGGGGCGGGGACACCGCCTTCTGGCTCCGCGACTGGGTCCGGCGGGACGATCAGGCCGCCGAGCTCGACGCCGTCCTCGACGGCTTCGACGCCGGTCTCCACGTGGTCGGCCACACCCCGGTTCCCACCATCACCTCCCGCTACGACGGCCGGGTAATCGCCGTCGACGTCGAGGATTCCGCCACCGAGATGCTCCTCCTGGAACGGACGGCCGAAGGGCTGCGTCGCTGGGTGGTCGGCCTCGAGGGGGAGCCGGAGCCGCTGTAGGCGGGGAGACGCCGACCGGAGCGCGGGACCGCCTCCGCTTCCGGGGACGCCCCCCTCGCGGCGGTGGTAGCGCCGCCCCGGGGCCCGCCTTAGCTTCGCCCTCCCCATGTCCCTCACCGCCTCTGCGACCCTCTCCGTCCGCGAAGCCCAGGCCCGGATCCTCGATCGCGTTCGGCCGCTCCCCGCCGAGCGCATGACGGTGTCGGCCGCGCTGGGACGCGTTCTCGCACGGCCCGTCTTCGCGCGCGTCGACGTGCCTCCGTGGGACAACTCCGCCATGGACGGCTATGCGGTCCGCGCCGCCGAGATCCGCCCGGGTGAGCCGCTGTGGGTGGCGCTCGACCTGCCGGCGGGGGCGGCCTCCGGGGCGGAGCTCCCGGCCGGGACGGTGGCCCGGATCATGACCGGCGCGCCGCTGCCTCGCGGGGCCGACGCGGTGATCCCGGTGGAGCTCTCCGAGGGCCCGGACGGTCCGGGCGCTTTCGCCGGGGTCGGGGACCGGGTCCGCTTCACCGCCTCCCCCGCCGCCGGGGACCACGTCCGGCCGCTCGGGGAGGACGTCCGCCGGGGGGCGGTCGCGGTGCCCGAGGGAGCGGTCGTCCGGGCGCCGGAGGTGGCGATGGCGGCGACCGTCGGCCGGCCGACGGTGTCGGTCCACCGCCGCCCGCGGGTCGCCGTCGTCTCGACCGGCGACGAGCTGGTCGATCCCGAGGAGGCGGGCGCACCCGACCGGATCGTCGACAGCAACGCCTGGGGCGTGGCCGCCCGGGTCACGGAGGTCGGCGGCGATCCGCTCGCTCTCCCCCGCGTCCCCGACGATCCCGAGGCGACGCGCGAGGCCGTGCGGGCCGCCCTCGCGGCCGACGCCGTGGTCACGATCGGCGGCGTGTCGGTGGGAGCCCGCGACCACGTCCGCGAGGCGCTCGAGGGGTGCGGCGTAGAAATCGACTTCTGGCGCGTGGCGCTCAAGCCCGGCGGGCCGGCCGCTTTCGGGACCACCGCGGACGGTCGGCCGGTCTTCGCGCTCCCGGGCAACCCCGTGAGCGCGCTCGTCACGTTCGAGCTGTTCGTCCGCCCGGCGCTCCTCCGGATGCAGGGCCACGGCCGATGCTTCCGCGCTCCGCTCCGGGCGCGCCTCGCCGAGGCGGTGGCCACCCGGGCCGGCAAGACTCACTACCTGCGGGGACGGCTGACGCGCGCGGGCGACGGCTGGACGGTCACCCCCACCGGGCCCCAGGGATCGGGGCTCCTCTCGAGCCTGGTGGCGGCCGACGGGCTGCTCGTCGTCCCGAGCGAGGCGGAGGGCCTGCCGGCCGGAGCGGCGGTGGAGGTCCTGCCACTCCACGAGATCCACCTGGAGGCGCCGTGAGCGTGGCCGCCTCCCGGAGCGGCGCGTACCGGGCCGCTCGCGACCGGATGACGGGGGCCGAGCGGATCGTGCTCACCACGCACGTCCAGCCGGACGGCGACGGGATCGGATCCGAGGCGGCGCTCGCGCGGTTCCTGCGCGCGCGCGGCAAGAGCGTCACGATCCTCAATCCGCATCCGACCGCTCGGCGATTCCGCTTCCTCGAGCCCGATCCGCCCATCGTGGCGTTCGAGCCGGCGGCCGCGGAGCGTGCGCTGGAGGAGGCGGATCTCCTGGTCGTCCTCGACATCTCGGTGCCGGAGCGGCTGGGGCGGCTGGAGCCACTGGTCGAGCGGATCGGCCCCGACGTAGTGATCATCGACCACCACACGGGTCCGCCACGGATCGCGGGCGTCGACGTCCGCGACGTCGAGGCCGCGGCCACGGCCGAGATCGTCTATCGGCTCCTGGTCGACTGGGCCGCGGACGAGATCACGCCCGAGATCGCGACCGCGCTCTACTCCGCGATCGCCTACGACACCGGCGGCTTCCGCTACGCCAATACGACCGGGCGGACGCACGAGATCGCGGCCGATCTCCTGCGCCGGGGGGCCGACACGGAGACGGCGAACCGCTGGATCTTCGAATCCCTGTCGCTCGGCCGGGTTCGACTGACCGCCCGTGTCCTGAGCGGGTTCTCGCTCGAGGCCGACGGCCGGATCGCGTGGGCGAGGGTCTCCGGTTCCCTGCTGGAGGAGACCGGCGCGTCGGCCGAGGACGTGGAGGGCCTGGTCGAGTCGCTGCGCGCCGTCGAGGGCGTCGAGGTGGCGATCCTGCTGAAGGAAGTGCACGACCACGCGAGCAAGGTGTCGCTGCGCTCGGTGCCCGCGCGCGACGTGCAGGCCTTCGCCGCGGCCTTCGGCGGCGGCGGGCACAGGAACGCGTCGGGGATCTACATGGAGGAGCCGCTGGACGACGCCGTGCGGCGCCTGGTGCCGGCGGCGGTCGAATGGTTCGGCGGAGGGCGGGACCCGAAGGGAGGATGACGATGGAGAAGAAGGACTACCTGTCGGGACCGGCGATCCGTCCGGCGCCCATCGGGCCCGGAGTGAAGGCGGCGGACCTCGTCGAGAACGCCTACCTGGCGTACAACGGCGGCCGGCTGCGCGAGGGAGCGGAGCTCCTGGTCCGGCGGATGCTCGCCGACGACTCCACGGTGGGGGTGTCCCTGACCGGCGCCATGACCCCGGCGGGCCTCGGCATGACCTGCCTCGTCCCCCTGATCGAGGCGGGATTCGTGGACTGGATCGTCTCGACCGGCGCCAATCTCTACCACGACACCCACTTCGGCATCGGGCTCGACATGCACCGCGGCCGGCCCAACCTGGACGACCGGGAGCTATACGAGGCCGGGGTGGTGCGGATCTACGACGTCGTGTTCGACTACGAGGTGCTGCTGAAGACCGACGCCTTCTTCCGCGAGGTGATGTCCGGGGAGGAGTTCCAGCGCACCATGGGCACGGCCGAATTCCACTGGCTGGCCGGCAAGTACGTGGACGCCCGCGAGAAGGTCATCGGGCGGGAGGGAACGTCGCTCCTGGCGGCGGCCTACCGCGCCGGAGTCCCGGTGTTCACATCCTCGCCGGGGGACTCCTCCATCGGGATGAACGTGGCGGAGCTGGAGCTTCGCGACTCCCGGCTCCGCATCAATCCCTCGCGCGACGTGCTCGACTCGGCCGCCATCGTGCTGGACGCCAAGCGGCGGGGGCGCGACGGCTCGGGCGACGGCAAGAGCGCCGTGCTGATCCTGGGCGGAGGCTCGCCCAAGAACTTCGTCCTCCAGACCGAGCCCCAGATCCAGGAGGTGCTCGGGATCCAGGAGGACGGGCACGACTACTACCTCCAGATCACCGACGCGCGGCCGGACACCGGCGGGCTCTCGGGGGCCACGCCCAGCGAGGCGGTCTCGTGGGGGAAGGTGGATCCGGCCCGGCTCCCCGACGCGGTGGTCTGCTATTCCGACACCACCATCGCCCTTCCGCTCCTTACGGCGTACGCGCTCGACCGCCGCCGCCCGAGGGAGCTCGCGCGGTTGTACGACCGGCGGGAAGTGCTGTACGATCGGCTCGTGCAGGCGTACCTGGAGGCGCGCGGCGACCGCGCGCCAGGAGAGGTGGTGCAGGTCCCGGAATGATCCGCCTGAAGGATCCGCTGGACCGTCCCGGCCGCGCGCGCGAGTTCCGCTGCACGGTCCACGGGCTTTGCTTCGACAACCGCTACCGGCTCCTCGACGCGATCCACGCCGGCGATCCCCTCGTGCTCGTGCGCGAGCCCGACAATGCCATCGGCGCCGACGCCATCCAGGTTGTGACCGAGCGCACCGAGACCCTCGGCTACGTCCCCCGTCAGATCTCCCGCTGGCTGGCTCCGGTCATGGACTCCGGCCGCCTCGCCCGGGCGGTGGTGCTGAAGGTCCGCTCCGGGGCCCCCTACTACGAGCGGCTCCTGATCGAGGTCCGCGTCTCCTAGCCGCGTCGGAACCGGCGCGGTCGGGAGTTTCCATCGCCTCATCGGGGCCGCGCCTGTCGCTCCGGCACGACACCTATGCTCGAGCGGATGGAAGAGCAAGCCACGTACCCATCGGAAACCTGTCAACATGGCAGGTCATGCAGGGGACATGGAGCGGGGTCAGTCGAGCGGCAGCTCGAGCGTCCCGTCGGAAGCGGGTTCGGGGGCCGTCTTCGGCCCGGCCGGCCGGCGGGACAGCCAGCGCGGCTC
>DATLFF010000408.1:0-4589 GCA_035524915.1 Gemmatimonadota bacterium
GCCTACTCCCTGATCGCGGGCAGCGCCCTGGCGGGCGTCGCTCGGGGGGCCTCGGTGCCGGTCCTCGTGGTTCCGGAGACGCCAGAGGAGTCCCCCGGGTGAGCCGACCGGCGCGCTCGAATCGACGGGCTGTCTACTACCGGTCGCAGTTCGTGTTCGAGAATCCGCCGGTGGTCTCACTGCCGGCCGAGCCGGCCGCGCCGCGGGTCAGGGCCCGGCCGCCGCCGGCCGCACGACCCAGTCCCCCGAGCGCTCGCCAGGGGCGATCTCCCAGCCGTCGGCGAGTTGGAGCGTCCACCCCTCTCCAGCGGTGGGCGGCTCCGCCGCGTCGGCCGCGACGGGGACGACCACTCCGGTGATCCGGCCCTCGGCGTTGCGCGTCAGAAGCGCCCCGCCCTCGCCGGCTTCCAGGATCCCCCAGGCGTCGGTCACCCGGACAGGATCGTACACGGTGCCGGCGTCGCCCAGCGAGAACGCGGCGTTCGGGTCGAACGAGTAGCCGAATTCCGATCCCGGCGTCATCCGCAGGGTCGGCCCTTCCAGGAACCGCGCGCGGAGCTCCGCCAGCCGCGCCTGCCGGGCAGACTCCCGAGCGGTCTCGAGCGCCATCAGCCGCGCGCCGCCGTAGGGCTCGATCCGGCCCTCGACCGGACGCGCCGTGGCGGACGGGTCGTACGCCTCGGCCAGGAGCGCGGAGAGCGAGGCCCCGTCGACCAGCTTCCGCCGCCACCCGGGGTCGGCCGCGTCGAGCAGGAGTCCGTAGGCGGGGCCGGTCGCGTAGGCGAATGCGCGGCTCGGCGTCGCGCTCGACTCGCGCTCCTCCAGGGCGACCGCGGCGCGGTCGGCCAGGACGGCCTCCGGGAGCCCGCCGAGCACCAGGCCGGTGTACTCGGCCATCCCCTCGTTCCGCTCGAGCGCGTCCTCCTCCTCCGCGGCAGTGTCGGGGAGGGGCCCGCGGCGCCGCTCGCGAAAGGCGAGCGCGTCCCCGACGGCCGCCCGGCGGGCGTCGCCCTCCAGCGTCAGCGCGCGGGCCAGCGCCCGCATCTCGAGCCGCAGCCAGATCCGGCCGTCCATCGTGTCCAGGTGGGCGTTGGCCGGGCTCCCGGCCGGCAGTCCGACGTCGTCCTGGATCCGGTGGAACATCTCGTGGAGGAGGAGCCAATTCCTGGCGTGCGGGATCGACGGCGTCGGCCAGAGGACCATCGTCCAGCGCTGGCCGGCCCACTCGATGGCGCTGTTGGCGGGGTTCAGGTTCTCCGGCAGGGTGCCGGTCCAGAGGCCGTCCGTCTCCTCCAGCGCGCCCCCGGCGTCGGCCCGGTCGGCGACGACGAATCGGGTCGCCCGGTCCACCAGGAACACGGGCCCGTGGAGCTCGACGCCCCAGAGCCGTCCGCCGTCGGCTTGGCCGGCCGCGCGCGCCGCGTCGAACGCGCGGCGCGCCTCTGCCAGGTCGATCGGCGGCTCCTGCGCCACGGCCGGGACGGCGCCCACGAGGATCCCCCCGGCCACGATGATCCGAACCAGACGTTCGCGCACGGCTCCCCTCCTCGGGCCACGGATTCAGACGGCGGTGGCCCAAGAATCGTTGCCCGGGAGGTGCGCGTCCAGCGGACGCGCCCGACCATCCACGTCAGCCGCCGGTCGTCCTGTCAAGCGGTTCGCCCACCGTTGTCGGACGCGAGCGGGAGTCCTACCGTGTACCCACCTCACGACCCTCGACCGGAGAGACCGACATGTGCCGGAACATCAAGCGCCTCCGCCAGCCCGACCGCGACCCGACCGACGCCGAGCTCCACGACGCCGCGCTCCAGTTCGTCCGCAAGATCAGCGGCTACCGGGTCCCTTCGAAGACCAACCAGGACGCGTTCGACCGGGCGGTGGCCGACGTCGCCGCCGCCGGGCGCACGCTGTTCGACGATCTCGAGGTCCGGCGCGCGGTGGCCGGTGCGGCCTGAGAGTGACCGCGAAGTCGCACGAGTACGCCGCGCGGATAGTCTGGGAAGGGAACCTCGGGAGCGGGACGGCCGATTACGGCGGCTACGGCCGCCACTACCGGGTGGAGATCGACGGCCGGCCCGACCTGGCCGGCTCGGCCGACCCGATGTTCCGCGGCGACGCCGACCGCCACAATCCCGAGGACCTGTTCGTGGCGGCGCTCTCCGCCTGCCATCTGCTCACCTACCTGGCGCTCTGCGCCCGGAGCGGGGTCCGGGGGGTCGAGTACGCCGACGAGGCGAGCGGCACGCTCCTCCTCGACTCCGGCGGCGGGGGGCGATTCGAGTCGGTGACGCTCCGCCCGCGGATCCGGATCGCCGACGGCGATCCGACGCTGGCCGAGTCGCTCCACGCGCGGGCGCACGAGCTCAGCTTCATCGCGGCGTCGGTGGGGATCCCGGTGATCGTGGAGCCAACGATCGCGGCTGCCTAGCGGCCGCCCACCGCACCTCGGCGGAAGCTGGTCAGCCCCGAGGCGCGTACGCCTTCCCCGGCGTTCCCCCGAGCGCCAGCAGCGTGACCCCCTCGTCGCCCGGCCGCCACGACCGCTTCACGCCCGGCCCGATCCGCACCGCCTCCCCGGCCTCCACCCGGCGCTCGTCGTCGCCGGCCACGAGCGTCGCCGCGCCCGCCAGCACCACGAAGACCTCCTCCTGTCCGTCCTCGGCGTGGTCGTGCTCCGGGTACGTCGTGGCCCCCGGCGCCATCTCGAGCACGTTCATCCCCCAGGCGGTCACCCCCAGGGGGCGGGCCATCGGTTTGAACCGGATCCCCTCGCGCGCGTGGGGGCCGGTGTAGGGCTCGAGGTCGTCGATCCGCTGGACCGTGACGTCGCTCATTCGATCTCCTCCGCAGAGTTGGTTTCGGATTGGTGACCTCAACGACGATCTCCCGGACGGTACGATTCCACCGCGTTCGCCTCGACCTCCTCGCGGGTGAACCACGCCGGCTTGAACTCCCGCCCGGCGTAGAGCCGCGCCTGGTCGAAGAAGTGCGGCGAGTCCGGATCCCCGCTCTGGCCGAACACGACCACCGAGCGGCCGCGCGCCGCGTCGGGACCGAACTCGATCACTTTGACGAACGAGTTGCCGTGACGGCCGAAGCGGCGGCGCGTCTCGCCGAACCCCTCGGTGTGGAAGACGAACACGGACCCGGCCGCGCTCGGGGCGCCGCCGATGGCCAGGCTCGGCCGGTCGTCCGAGATGTCGTCGGGATCCTGAGAGGGCGGCCGCTGGAGGCGGTTCACCTCCCCCCAGGAAACCTCCGTCCGGCCGTGGTCGCGCTCGAGCGAGGTGAGGGTCGCCGCCACGGCCTCCAGGTGCGCGAAGGGGGCCGAGCTGCGGCCGGCGAACCACCGCTCCAGCGAGAACACGAACCAGGTGGTCTCGACCGACCCGACGTCCGCCACTCGGTCCCAGGCGAGGAGCCGCTCGACCGCGCCGTCGGCTGCGGAGCGCGAGGCCGTCCCCGGCCTGAGCGCGGCGGGGACGCCGGCCGCATCGGCCGCCTGGAGCCCCCGCCACTGGGCCTCGATTACGGGCAGCAGGCTGTCGGCCAGCGAGAGCCGTGTGTCCCATACCGCGCGCGTGAAGTCGTCCAGAGTCGCCGATTCGAGGCCCGCCAGGACCCGCCGCGAGGACCGGGCCCGCCAGTTGTCGTCCTCCCGCCCGATCATGTACGGCGGGAAGTCCTCACGCGCGTACGGGACGGAGTCGGTCACCGTCATCGGCGTGGAGTTCGTGTTGGCGAGCCATCCGGTCGGCGGGTTCCACACCTGGGGGAGCTCCTCCAGCGCATGGTAGCCGTCCCACTCGGTGGCCGGATCGCGGCCCTCCACCGGGTCGCGCCAGGCGATCGCCGGATCGCGCCGGGGGACGGCCGAGCCGTAGACGTAGCCGATGTTCCCGTCCGCGTCGGCGTACATCAGGTTCATGTACGGGACGTCCAGCCGGGCGATCGCGGCGCGGAACGCGGCCAGGTCGCGGGCGCGGATCATCGCGTCGAGCTGGTCGAACCAGCCACCCTCCTCGAGCTTCGCGAGCCGCGCCGCCAGCGGGCGGCCGTCGGGGGCGAGCCCGACGATCGGGCCGTGGTGGGTCTTCCAGAAGCGGAGGCTGCGCTCGCTGGTCCCGTCGCCGGACTTGACGCGGATCGTCTCGGTCCACGTCTTCGCCCGCCGCGTCCCCTCGCCGTAGCGGTACGTCAGCGAGTCGGCCGGATCGTCGAACGTCTCCAGGTAGAGGTCGCCGATGTCGGCGTAGTTGTCGGTGTAGGTCCAGCCGAGCCGCGCGTTGTTCCCCATGTAGGGCAGGAGAAACCCGAAGCGGGTCAGCCCGCTGAACTCGAGCCCCTCGTCGCTCGCGAGGTGGATCTCGACGTAGCGCTCGACGCCGAAAAACGACTGATGGGGATTCACCAGGAGCATCGTCGGGCCGCCGGCCGTCCGGGAGGAACCCAGCGCCCACTCGTTGGATCCGAGCGGGATGTCGCCGAGCGGCCCCCGGATGTCGCCCGCGAAGCGGACGATCGAGCCCGCGGCGATATCCGCGGCGTGACCGGCCGCCCCCGGGTCGAGGGCGAGGGCGGACGGGGGG
>DATLFF010000409.1:0-2416 GCA_035524915.1 Gemmatimonadota bacterium
GGTGTCGTAGGTGGCCATCGAGGCGAGCACGTCGCTCGTGTCCTCGAGCGTGACGGTGTCTCCCACCAGGCGGTCGGGGCTCACCTTGCCGGACGCGATGAGGTCGAACATCTCCGGGTAGCGAGCGGCCTGCATCCCGAACGAGCCGATGAACGACAGCTCGCGGAACGTGAACATGTCGACCGGGATCGGGATCCGGCCGTCGTCCTGCTTGTTCGAGACCCCCAGGCGCAGGTGGCGCCCGCGGACCCGCAGGCTGAGGATCGCGGGGATCGTGGTCTCGGCCGATCCGAGGGCGTCCACCGACACGTGCGCCCCGCCGCCGGTTAGCTCGATGATCTGGGCGGGGGCGTCGGGTCCGGCCGTGACCGTGTGCTCGGCGCCGAGCTCCTCCGCGAGGGCCAGCTTCTCGGGGCTCCGCGAGACCGCGATCACCCGGGCGCCGAGGGCGGAGGCGATGTCGACCGCCGACAGGCCGACCCCGCCGCAGGCGAACACCGCCACCCACTCACCGGGCTGCACGGCCGCCTGGTCGACGATCCCGTGATACGAGGTGATGAAGCGGCATCCGAGCCCGGCCGCCGCCTCGAACGAGATCGGGTCGGGAAGACGCACCACGTTGACGTCCGCGTTCGCCACCTTCGCGTGGCTGGCGAAGCCGCCCGTGTAGTGCAGGCCCGGGAGCGTCAGGTTAGCGCACACGTTCTCGTGGCCGGCGTCGCAATATTCGCACGAGCCGCAGCCGTGACAGAACGGGCTCACGACCCGGTCCCCTTCGGCGACGCCCTTCACCTCGCGCCCCGCCTCGGCGACCACGCCGCAGTACTCGTGGCCGATCACGGACGGAAGGGCCGGCACGATCTCCAGCCACGGGAAGCCCCCCTGCCAGAGCGTGTAGTCCGACCGGCAGACACCGCAGCCCTTGATCTCGAGGACGACGTCCTTCGGCCCACACTCGGGGTCGGGCCAGTCGCGGTGGATCTGCATGGGTTCGCCGAACGACTCCAACACGGCCGCCTTCATGCTGCTCTCCTCGGTGGATGGGTCGGGCGCGATCCGCGCGGACCAGCACGCTATTTACGGCGGTCCGCGCCAGGCGACAAGCCTCGCCGGAGGAGCGACGACGATTCCGCCACTCCGAGACCCGCCTTTCTTGCCGCCCGCGCTCGCACGCGGCACCTTCCCCGGATGAACAGCCTCCTCCAGGAGATCCACGATCGCTCGATGTGGCAGATCCTGGGTCTCTACCTTGGCACGTCGTGGCTCGTGCTGCAGGTCGTGGACACGCTGAACTCCACGGTCGGGCTTCCCGCCTGGGTGCTGAAGGCGTCCTTCGTCCTCCTGGCCATCGGCCTACCGATCGTCATGACGACCGCGTTCGTCCAGCGCGGCTGGGCCGGCGGCTGGCGCGGCCGGCTCACCGCCGACGCGACTACCGAGTCCACGGAGGAGCGTCGTCGTCGGCGCTTCTTCAGCTGGCGCAACGCGCTCCTCGGCGGGGTCGGCGCGTTCACGCTGCTGGGGATCGGGACGGCGGGATGGCTCGCCATGCGGACGGCGGGGATCGGATCGCCGGGCACCCTGGTCGCGAAGGGCGTGCTCGATGAGCGGGACCGCATCCTGCTGGCTGACTTCGAGAACTCGACGAACGACCCCTCACTCGCTGACGTGGTGACCGAGGCCTTCCGCGTGGACCTCTCCCAGTCCGCGGCGGTCGAGCTAGCCGAGCGCGGGTTCGTGAGCGCCGCGCTCGAGCGCATGGAGCGTCCGGCGGACACGCCGCTCACGGAGGAGGTGGCGCGCGAGGTCGCCGAGCGGGAGGGGATCGCGGCCGTCGTGACGGGCGAGATCGGGCGGGTTGGCGGCGGGTACGTGATCTCGGCGCGCCTCGAGGCCGTGCCGTCCGGCGACGTCCTCTTCTCCCACCGCGAAAGCGCGAGCGACTCGACGCGGCTAATCGAAGCGATCGACGGGCTGGCCGATCACATGCGGGAACGGATCGGCGACCCCCTGCGATCGATCGCCGCGAGCCCGCCGCTGGCCCAGGTGACGACCGCGAACCTGGACGCGCTCCGGGCCTACTCGGAGGCTCGACGCCTCCCGGAGGCGGACGCGCAGCGGCGAGTTGCGCTGTACGAGAAGGCGGTGGCCCTCGATTCCACGTTCGCCATGGCGTGGTACGGACTCGGGATCGCGCTCGGCAATTACGGGATGGAGCCCGGCCGCGTGATGCAGGCGCGGACGCGGGCCTTCGAGCTGCGGGATCGGCTCACCGAGTCGGAGCGCAACGCGGTCGCCAACCAGTACTACATGGGGGTGACGAACGAGCCGCGCCAGGCGATCCCGTACCTCGAAGCGTCGATGGAGGCGGATCCCACGCGTATGCCCCCGGTGAACAACCTGGGGGAGGCCTACC
>DATLFF010000410.1:0-2297 GCA_035524915.1 Gemmatimonadota bacterium
GGATCGCAGTGCACATCGGGGCGCGTGTGGCGGCATACGCCGGGCCGGGGGAGGTCCTGGTCTCCTCGACGGTGAGGGAGGCGGAGCGGGGGTCGGGCTTCGAGTTCGAGGATTGTGGCCTGAAGGAGCTCAAGGGCGTTCCGGGGGAAGTGCGGCTCTTCGCGGTCGTCGGGCTGCCCGACGATCTCGCGGAGTTCGCGGCTGCTGGAGAGGGGGAGCCGGCACCAGACTCCGTCGCCAGCGTCCAGCCGCGTCATCGGCGCCGGACGCTGGCGGTGCTGGCGGTCGGCCTCCTCGCCCTGGGGGCCGTGGGGACCTGGACGTGGGTCCTTCGAGGAAACGGCCAGGCGAATCGCTCCGTCACGCGCACCACCGTGACGCTGCCCGCCGATCAGACCCTCGACACGGGCGGGCAGGCGATGCCGCTCGCGCTCTCGCCAGACGGACGGCGCCTCGTCTACGTCGCTCACACCGCGGGACGCGCGTTGCTCCATCTCCGCGATCTCGACTCGTTCGAGGCGAGGCCGATGCCGGGCACCGAGGGCGCACAGTACCCGTTCTTCTCGCCGGATGGCCAGTGGGTCGCGTTCTTCGCCGGAGGAAAGCTGATGCGCCTGCCGATTCAGGGAGGCTCCCCTGTCACCGTCTGCGACATCCCCGGCCTCGGACGCGGCGGAACCTGGGGACCTGACGGCACGATCGTGTTCGATCCGGGGGTCTCCGGGCTCATGCGCGTCGCCTCGGACGGAGGGAACCCGGTGCCGGTCACGACCCGAGATCGAGAGATGGATGGTCGGGACCTGTCCTGGCCACGGTTCCTCCCAGACGGCCAAGGCCTCCTCGCGACCGCCGACATGGGAGCGAGCCTGATCCTGGTCGCCCTTTCGCTCGACTCCGGCACGTGGCGGGAGTTGGGGCCGGGAAGCCAGCCGCAGTTTCTGCCCTCGGGGCATCTGGTGTTCCATGCGCCTCACGTGAGGGAGGGGGAGCTGCAAGCCGTGGAGTTCGATGCGCGACGCCTCGCGATCCGCGGAGAGCCGGCCTCCGTGCTCGACGGCGTCTTCCGCTCGGAGAATGGCGGGGGGGCGTATTTCGCCGTCGCACGTGGCGGCGCCCTCGTCTTCGCGCGCGGCGGCCATGCACGGAGCCTCGTCAAGGTCGACCGGAGTGGCCGCCGTACCCCCCTGCTGGAGGAGCGCCGCGGCTTCCGGCTTCCGGCCGTCTCTCCCGATGGGGGTTCGATCGCGCTCACGATCGATCCCAGACCGTCGCAGATATGGGTCTACGACCTCGTCCGCGGGTCGGGCATACCGCTCGCAACGGAAAGGCACAATCTCGCTCCGGTGTGGTCACCTGATGGCCGGCGCGTCACCTATACTTCCGGCGGCGACATCTACTCGAGGGCCGCGGACGCAAACGGCGCCCCCGAGCGCCTGCTCGCGCGCGATCACGCCCAGTATCCGGCCGCCTGGTCCCGGGACGGGCGGTCCCTGATCTTCGTCGATGCTCATCCGACCCGAGGGTTTGATATCTGGATCAAGGAGCCGGACTCGGATCCGCGCCCCCTCCTGGCCACCCGCGCCATCGAGCTTGCTCCGACCCTCTCCCCGGACGAGCGCTGGATCGCGTACATGTCCGACGAATCCGGCCGGTACGAGGTGTACGTCCGGCCGTTTCCGAACGTCGACCAGGCGAAATGGACCCTGTCGAAGGACGGGGGCAAAGTGCCCGTCTGGTCCGCCTCCGGTCGCGAGCTCTTCTACGTGAACGGGAGCACGATGATGGCCGTGGCACTTGCGATCAGCGGCACGGCACTGAGCGCCATGGCGCCCGAGTCGCTGTTCACTGGACCGTTCGAAACCGGGTCGCCCTCCTTCGACGTCTCGCCGGACGGCACGGGTTTCGTGATGGTGGAAGCGGATCCGAACGCCAAGCCGACCCAGATTCACGTCGTCGTCAACTGGGTCGAGGAGCTGGAGCGGCTCACGGCCTTCTCCCGCTAGAAGCACGGACTCGCGTATCGAAGTCGAAATAGACACCCAGGTAGTCTCCTCCATACTCGTCGGGCAGCGGGGGCATGGGGGCGCTCGCCTCCACCGCCCTCCGTGCCGCTTGGTCGAACAGGAAGTTGCCGCTCTCCTCGGCGATCCTGATGTCGCTGAGCCTCCCGTCGCTGGCGATCCTGAAGTACACCGTCGCCTTGAGGGTGTTCGAGGACGGGCGCCAGTTGCGCTCGATCTTCCGGACCAGCTGCTCGAGGTACCACGGGAACTCGAACGGCCGCCCCTCCAGCGTGA
>DATLFF010000411.1:0-3560 GCA_035524915.1 Gemmatimonadota bacterium
AATTCGAGCAGCTCATGGCCGGCCACGCGATCGAGCGCGTCGAAGGCGACCGCTCGATCCTCGAGGTGCACGAGGACCTGAAGCGCCGGATCGAGCCGATTCTCCCCAGCCTCGCGGAGATGGGCCAGGGCTGAGCCGGCCTCACTTGCCCTGATGGGGTACGGCACCCATCTTCTTCCTGGTTCTCCTCCACCCACGCCACGACAAGGACTTCTCCTGACCCGCCTTTCCCATAGGCTCGCCGCCGTGTGGTTCGCCGACGTCGTCGGCTACAGCCGCCTGATGTCAGAGAACGAGGGCGAGGCGGTGGCTCTCATCCGGATCCTGCAGGCCGTCTCCCGGGAGATCGTCCCCGCCTCCGGCGGACGGATCATCAAGTTCCTCGGCGACGGCGCGCTGGCGGAGTTCCCGAGCACGGACTCCGCGGTCCGGGCGGCCCTCGCCCTGCGGGAGGCGTTCGTCGAGCGCGCCGGAGCGGCCGAGCTCGGTGCGAGGGACCTGCGGATCGGCGTCCACGTCGGCGACGTGGTCGCCACCGAGGACGGCGACCTGTACGGCGACGGGATCAACGTCGCCTCGCGGCTCCAGGCGGCGGCCGAGCCGGGTCAGGTCCTCGTCAGCGGGGACGTCTGGCGGCAGCTCAAGCCCCGTCCGGAGTTCTCGTTCGAGGAGCTGGGGTCCCGGTCCCTCAAGGGGATCGACGGGCCGGTGGAGGCGTACGCGGCCGGCATCGACCCCGCCGCGGCCGCCGACTGGAGCCAATCGGCTCCCCCGCCGGAGAAGACCACCGGGAGAGGTCTCCTCGCCAAGCTGGGGGGCGCCGCGGTCCCGGTCATCGTGTTCCTCTACCTGGTCGCCTCCTGGATCGTGGTCCAGCTGACCGACGCCTCGATCGGTGCCTTCGGCCTCCCGGGTTGGCTGTCCGCGGTCGCCCTCGTCCTCCTCCTCGTGGGCCTCGTGGTCGTGAGCGCGACCGCCTGGGTCCAGACCCGGCCACGGACGCGGCCGGCGGAAGTGCCGGGAGCGTGGGACCTCTCGCTCGCCGACGCGGGGCGCGCCATCGCCGGTGGACGCCTTCCCCACCTGACCTGGAGCCGCGCCCTCGCGGGCGGGGTGGTCGCCTTCTCGCTCCTCTTCGGCCTGGCGGGCCTCTACGTCGTGATCCAGGACCGCGGCCGGAGCTTCAGCCCGGACGAGGCGGTCGCCGGGGACGCGGCCCCGGGGCTCGCCGTGCTCCCGTTCTCCGTCCAGGGATCGGGGCTCGACGAATGGCGGGAGGGGATGGTCGACCTGCTGTCCACCAATCTGGACGGCGCCGGCGGCCTCCGGGCGATCGACAGCCGGACTGTCCTGGCCCGCTGGCGCGAGGTCGCCGGCGATGGAAGTCCCGATCTCGACACCGCGCTGGACGTGGGCCGGAAGGCCGGGGCGCGCTACGCGCTCCTCGGCAGCGTGGTCTCGATCGGGGACGGGGTTCGGCTCTCCGCCGACGTGTACGAGGTCGACGGAGGCCGCAAGCTGGGGTCGGGGACGGTGGAAGGGTCGCAGGACAGCGTGTTCATGCTGGTCGACCGCCTCTCGATCGAGATCCTGCGCGCGATCGGCGGCGACCCGGGGGCCACCGGAAGCGTGAACCTGGCGCGCGCGACCACGACGTCACTCCCCGCGCTCAAGGCGTTCATGGAAGGCGAAGTCCTCTATCGGCGGGGAGACTTCCGGGGTGCGGTCCCGGCCTACGAGCGCGCGATCGAGGCGGACTCGACGTTCGCGCTCGCGCTCTTTCGGCTGTCGACCGCGTACGGTTGGGCGGAGTCGATCACGAGCGAGCTCGCGACCGGGGCGATCGAGCGCGCGGCGCGGTTCGCCGACCGCCTCCCCGAGCGCGAAGCGCTGCTCGTCCGAACCGAGCTCGCCCTCCAGCGCGGGACGCTCGACGGCCTCGAGCTCGCTCGGCTCGCGACCCGGCGCTACCCCGACGATCCCGAGGCCTGGTACACGCTCGGTGAGGTGATCTACCACTACAACGACATGCTGAACCTGAAGCGGGAGGAGTCCGACGGGGCGTTCGCTCGCGCGCTCCAGCTCGATCCGGGGTTCGCGCCGGCCTGGATCCACCGCTCGGACCTGGCCTTCAGCGCGCACGACGACAGCGCGCGGGCGCGCGCGTTCACCGATTCGCTGGCGCTTCTAGGCCCGCAGAGCGTGTACGTCGCTCGTGCCCGACTGGCCTGGCAGATCGCCTACGCGGACTCGGCGGCCGCCGAGCGGGCCTGGGCCGTGCTCGACACGACGTCGACGATCACGCCCTTCGGCCTCTTCTTGGCCCAGCTCTGGGGCCCGCGCTTCCTTCCCATCCAGGAGCGTCTCGCCGAGATCCAGGGGCGGCGCAGTACGGGGGCGAACTGGGGATCGGTCATCTCCGCCTGGGCTCGTCTAGGTCGCGGGCAAATGCGTGCGGGGGTCGAGTCGATCGAGGATCCCGAGATCCGGCCCTCCTGGGATGGCTACGCAGCCTACTGGTTCTCCGTCCAGGGAATCCCGCTGCCGGCCGATGCGATGGACCGGGCCCTGGCGCCCGGCGCGGTCGACTCGACGGATTCCTCCTCCCTCTTCCTGGCCGCCGTCTGGGCATTGGACCAGGATCGGCCCGCGGAGATCGCGCCCCTCGTTCGGCGGATGGCGGGTCTGGGGGCCCGCCAGCTCGATGGGGGGGACTCGACCGCTGCAGGCATGACGGAGGCGATGGTCGAGGCGCTCGAGGGATACCGAGATCTGCGCGCCGGCCGTCGGGAAGAGGCGCTGCGGAAGCTCCAGGCCGTCCGCCCCCGGATCTCGGGACAATTCGGCGAGTGGATCGTCAACATGACGATCGGGTGGTGGACCGCGGAGCTCCTCATCGACCTGGGACGCTCGGCCGAGGCGGTGCCCTATTTCGAATCCATCACGAACACCCCCGTCGCCCAGCTCGAGCTCGGGAAGATCTACGAACGGCTCGGCGATCGCGAGAAAGCCCTGACCGCCTACGAGCAGTTCGTCCGCGCGTTCGACCAGCCCGACCCCGAAGTCGTCCCGCTCGCCGAGGAAGGCCGGCAGGGCGTGATCCGGATGCGGGGCCTGCAGCGCGAGTAGCGCGGCGGCTCCGGGCCTACGCCAGGACCCGCTCGACCCCGCCCTCGAGCCGGTACGACTTCTCCTCCGCCGCGATCGAGAGCTTGACTTTCACCCTCCCATCGTGGTTCCCGCTCAATGACTCCGCGAGGATCCTGTCGAGCTCTTCGTCCGCTCGAACGGGATCGTGATGGAACAGGACCACGTGCTTGACCCTCGCCATCTCGGCGAACGCCACGACCTGGCTGACCGAGCTGTGACCCCAGCCGATGTGTCTCACGTACTCCTCGTCCGTGTACTGGGCGTCGTGGATCAGGAGGTCGGCGTCCCTCGCGAGCTCGTAGCCGGACGTCCACACCGGATCCTCGGGGAAGTCCCGCGAGCCGAGCGCCGGCTCGTGATCGGGTAGATAGGCGACGATGCCGTCCGGGCTTTCGATCCGGTATCCGACG
>DATLFF010000412.1:0-2457 GCA_035524915.1 Gemmatimonadota bacterium
GGACGGCCACGGAGCTCTCGGACGTCGACCGGAAGGTGCCGGTGGTCGTCCGGCCGGAGGACGCGGTTCGACGGGACCTGGACCGGCTCCTGGAGGGTCGGGTGGACGGCGTGCCGCTCTCGCTCCTGGTGGAGGCGCGCCGCGCCGAGGCGCCGGCGGCGATCCCGCGTGAGGACCAGCGGCGGACGGTGGCGGTCACGGCCGACGTGGTCCGCGGTGGGCTCTCGGGCGCGGCGGGCGCGGTGGAGGCCGCGCTCGAGGGGCTCGAGATCCCGCCGGGCGTGGAGGTCGCGGTCGGCGGGGGGCGCGAGGAGCTCGGCCGCTCGCTCCGCGCGCTCGGGTTCGCGTTCCTCCTGGCGCTGGTCCTTGTGTACCTGATCCTCGGCGCCCAGTTCGAGTCCGCGGTCCTCCCCTTCACGGTTCTCCTGGCGGTCCCGCTGGCTCTGGTCGGCGCGATCCTGGCGCTGGGGCTGACCGGCCACGGGCTCGACACGATGAGCGGGATCGGGATCGTCGTCCTAGTCGGGATCGCGGTCAACGACGCGATCGTCAAGGTCGACTTCGTGAACCGCGCGCGGGCCGAGGGGCTCGCGCTCCGGGCGGCGATCCTGGAGGCCGGCCGGGCGCGGCTCCGGCCGATCGTCATGACCTCGGTGACGACGATCCTGGGTCTCCTTCCGCTGGCGCTGGGGCTCGGGGCGGGCGCCGAGCTGCGCGTGCCGCTGGCGATCGCCGTGATCGGCGGGATGGTCACGTCCACCGTGTTGACTCTAATTGTGGTACCCCTCTTCTATCAGGCGATCGCCGGACGAGGCCGCTCCGCCGAATCTCCGGACCCGTGATCGAGCGGCTGATCCGCCGGCCGGTCGCGGTCCTCATGGCCACGGCCGCGCTGGCTGCGCTGGGGATCCCGAGCGCGCTCCGGATGCCGCTCGAGCTCCTCCCCGACGTCACGTTCCCGCGGCTGGCGATCCAGGCGTCCTGGCCCGGCGCGTCGCCCGAGATGGTCGAGGCGCGCGTGACGGCGCCAGTGGAGCGGGCGGCCCAGCGGGTTCGGGGCGTCGCCTCGGTGGCCTCGACCTCGTACCCCCAGCGCTCGGAGGTCACGGTCGAGTTCGAGCCCGGCACCGACATGGAGTTCGCCCGGCTCGCGCTCTCCGAGGAGCTGGCCGCGGTGGCCGAGGCGTTCCCGCCCGGCGCGTCCCGGCCCGGGGTCCAAGCCTGGGTGCCGGAGGAGTTCGCGGCCGAGACCCAGGCGCTCCTCGACTGGATGATGGACGGTCCCGGAGAGCCCGGGGATCTCCGCGACCTGGCGATGGAGGTCGTCCGCCCCGCGCTCCTGGCGGTGGACGGAGTGGACGCGGTCCAGGTCGCGGGGGGCACCGACCGGGAACTCCGGGTGGACCTGGACCCCGATCGGCTGGCCGCGCTCGGGATCTCCCCGGGCGATGTGACCGCCGCGATCGCGAGCGGCCTCGACGTGTCGGAAACGGCGGCCACGGTGGAGGAGCGCGGCCGGGCGTGGACGGTGACGGTCGAGGATCGCGCCGGGTCGGCGGCGGACGTGGAGGCGCTCGTGGTCCGCCCGGCGGCGGTCGATTCCGTGAGCGGCGTCTTCCGGCCCGCCGTGCTCCTCGGCGAGCTCGGCCGCGCCCGGGTCGAGCGGGCCCGGCCCTCCGAGCTCCGCCGGGTGGATGGCCGATCGGCAGTGACCGTGTCGCTCCACCGGGCGGCGGGCTCGAACGCGGTCCGGGTGGCCGGTGCCGCCCGCGAGCAGGCCCGCGCGCTCGAGGCGGAGGCGCTCCCGACCGGGCATCGGCTCCTTCTCGACCGGGACGGGAGCGAGCGGATCCGCGACGAGCTCTCGGACCTGGGGACGCGCGCGGCCGTGGCGGCCGCGGTGGTCCTGGCCGTGCTCCTCGTCGCGTTCCGGCGGGTGAGACCCGCGCTACTCGCGTTCGGCGCGATCGGGGCCAGCGTGGCGATCGCGCTCGCGGTCATGGGCTGGAGCGGGCTGACCCTGAACCTCCTCACCCTGGCCGGCCTCGCGATGGGGCTGGGGCTGGTGGTGGACAACGCGATCGTGGTCCTGGAGAGCGGCGAGCGCCGTTGCGCGGCCGGCGAGGCGCCGGCCCCGGCGGCGGCCGCAGGCGCGCGCGAGGTCGCGCTGCCGCTCGTCGCCGCGACCGCCACGACGGCGATCGTGTTCCTTCCCTTCCTCTACTTCCAGGGGGAGCTCCGCGCCTACTACGTACCGTTCGCGGCCACGGTGGCGGTCGTCCTGGCGGTCAGCCTCGCCGTCTCGCTCCTGGCGGTGCCGGCGGCGGTGGGGGCGCTGGCCGCCCGGACCCTGAAGAACCCGGGCCACTCGCCCACCGCGGGCCAACCCGGCCGCGCCGCAAGTCGCCGGGCCCGCCCCGGCCGTCCCACCCGGTTCTACCGCGCCGTCCTCACCCG
>DATLFF010000413.1:0-15118 GCA_035524915.1 Gemmatimonadota bacterium
CCTGGGAATGTCCCAGATCTCGGGCAATGATGATCGGTCTCTGGAAGAAAACCTGTTCGCACTCGCCCACCGATACCTGATGGCGCTCCCAGTTCTTGTGGATGTTGCCGGCATCCCACGCAAAGCCGCTGCATTCAGAGAGTTCGTCGAGAAACTCACTCACTTCTGAAGTATATGTCATATATATACATCGTCAAGGGTGTCCTCGGGCAGACGCTGGCCCTGCGCGTGATCGTCGAGCGCCTCGAACATGGAGAGGCCCCGCCGGAGTTCCTGAGCGTCGCCTCCCTGACGGGATTGACGACGCGAGATTCTGAGAACCCGACGGGTGCTCATGCCGTTGACCCGCCCGCTCGACCGGGGTTAGAGTGCCCCCGACCCCGATGCTCTGGCTCCTCCTCATCCTCGTCGGCGCCGTCCTCCTCTGGGCGGCGTGGACCTTCAACCGCCTCGTGGGCCTCCGGAATCGTCTGCGCGCGGCCTGGGGCGACGTGGACGCGCTGCTGGTGCGCCGCGCCGACCTGATCCCCAACCTGGTCGCCGCGGTCCGCGGGTACGCCTCCCACGAGGAGCGGACCTTGACCGAGGTCACCGACGCCCGCGCCGACGCCACCCGCGCGGGCGGCTCCCCCGAGGCGCCGGGGGCGCGCGCCGAGGCCGAGAACCGGCTGACCGCGCGCGTGCACCAGCTCCTCGCCCTGGTCGAGGCGTATCCCGAGCTCCGCGCGAGTGCGAACTTCCTCGAGCTCCAGGCGGAGCTGACCGCGACCGAGAACGACATCGCCAGCGGGCGCCGCTACTACAACGCCGTGATCCGCGACTACAACACCGAGCGCGAGCGCTTCCCGGCGCTCCTGATCTCGGGGCTCCTCGGCTTCCAGCCCGGCGAGTACTTCGAGCTGACCGACCTGGCCGAGCGCGACGCGCCCGACGTGGGCGCGGGGCGCGAGCGGTGAGCCGGCTCGCGCGCGGGAAGGCGCCGGGGAGGCGTGGCCTCGCGCGGCCGCCGGGCCGGCGCGTCGCGCTCCTCCTGGCCGGCGCAGCCATCACGGCCGCCTCGCCCGCCCGTGCCCAGGTCGACTGCACGAGCCCGGGGGAAGACTGGGTCATCGAATCGTTCCGCTCCGACTACGTGGTCCGGCCGAACGGCTCGGTCGGCGTGACCGAGCGGCTGGAGGTCGACTACGGCGACACGCGGAAGCACGGGATCTTCCGCGACATCGGAGTGCGCGTGACGCGGCCCTTCCCCGGCTTCGGCGCCGAGGAGGAGCTCCGCTGGGACATCGACGTCCACTCGGTGACCGACGAGACCGGCGAAGACGTGGGCATGGACCTCTCGCGGGTCGGGGACTTCCGCCGGATCCGGATCGGGAGCCCCGACTTCTGCGTCCACGGCCGGCAGGTCTACGTGATCCGCTACGACATCTCGCGCGGCGTGCGGAGCTTCGGCGGCTACGACGAGCTGTACTGGCAGGTGACCGGGGCGAACTGGCCGGTCCCGATCCGGCGCGCGGACGCCACGGTCACGCTCCCGCCCGATCGCGCCGCCGCGTTCGTCGACAGCCAGCCCTGGCACGCCGACTGCTACGCCGGGCCGGCCTGGTCCACCAGCGCCGAGGGGTGCACGGCCGAGGTCGTGACGCCGGGCTCCTACCGCTTCGCCACCACGGCCCCGCTCGGGCCCGGGGAGGGGTTGACCTTCGCGGCCGCCTTCCCGGTCGGCGTGATCCCGGGCCCCACGGCGGCCGAGCGGGCGGTGGACACGCTCATGCTCTGGGGCCCGCTCGCGATCCCTCCGCTCGCGCTCCTGATCATGCTCGGCGTCTGGCTCCGCCACGGCCGCGAACCCTCCATGGGCTCGATCGTCCCCCGCTGGGATCCGCCCGAGGACCTCCGGCCGGGCGCCGCCGGCACGCTGGTCGACCAGAAGGCCGACATGGACGACGTGATCGCCACGGTGCTGGACCTCGCCGTCCGGGGATACATCCGGATCCGGGAGATCCCGCCCAAGGTCCTCCCGGGGATCGACGGGGACTCGTTCCTCGGGAAAGCCCTCGGGGCGGTCGGGCTCAAGCGAGACGACTGGGAGTTCGTGCGGGTGAACGAGGACGAGTCGGAGCTCGCGGACTTCGAGCGGAAGGTGCTGGACGGCATCCTGGACGGCCGCCCCACGCGCCGGATGAGCGACCTGAAGGAGAAGTTCTACAAGGATCTCCCCGGGATCCGGGACGCCCTCTACGCCGACCTGGTCGCCAAGGGGCTCTTCGACCGGAGCCCCCAGACCACGCGGCGGTGGTGGGTGGCCGGCGGGATCGCGCTCTTCCTGGTGGGGGTGGCCTTCGGCGTCGTCGGCTTCGCGATCGGCGCGCCGCTGGTCCTGCCGGCGTTCGTGATCGCGGGGATCGTGGTTCTGATCTTTGCCTGGTTCATGCCGGCCATGACGCCGCAGGGCGCGCGGGCGCGGCTCCACGTGGACGGCCTCGAGGAGTACATCCGGCGCGCCGAGAAGGCGGAGCTCGAGTTCCACCAGTCGCCGGAGAGCGCGGCCGAGCTCTTCGACCGGCTCCTCCCGTATGCGGTGGCGCTCGACGTCTCCGACATCTGGGTCCGCCAGTTCGAGGGGATCCTGACCCGCCCGCCCCACTGGTACGACGGGCGGATGACCGGCGCGTACTGGAGCTCGACCGCCTTCGGCAACGACCTCTCCGGCTTCCGCACGGCGGCCGCGAGCACGCTGGCCTCCTCCCCCGGTGGCTCGGGCGGCAGCGGGAGCTTCGGCGGCGGGTCGGTCGGTGGCGGCGGGGGCGGCGGGGGGGGCGGCAGTTGGTAGACGCGCCGGGCGGCGACGTCTGGATCCCCGTCGCCGTCGGCGCCGCGCTCTTCCTCTGGTGGGTGTGGATCGGCCGCGACCCCTCGCCCGGCTCGATCGTACCGCGCTGGGACCCCCCCGCCATCCCGCCCGGCACGGCCGGCGCGCTGATCGACCAGCGGGCCGACACCGCCGACGTCCTGGCCACGATCCTGGATCTCGCCCGCCGCGGCTACTTCACGATCCGCGAGTCCCACCCCTCCGGTGTCCCCGCCGAGGGCGGAGAGGGGGTCGCGCTCCTCAGGGACATCCTCTCCCGCGTCGGTCTCTGGCAGACGGAGTGGGAGTTCACCCGGACCGGGAAGCCGATCGACGACCTGATCCCCACCGAGGGCGCGGTCGTGGCCGCGCTCTTCGCCGACGGACCGCGGGTCGGAGCGAGCGCGCTCTCGGGCCGGCTCCGCGAGCGGCTCCCGGCGATCTACGCCTCGCTCCACGACGACCTGGTGCGGCGCGGCTGGTTCCTCTCGCGGCCCGACCGCGTGCGGCGCGACTGGTGGATGCTGGCCGGGGCGTTCGGCCTGGCCGCGGTGGCGTCCTGGTCGTGGGCCGAGGACCCCGGCCGCGCGGTGGCTCTCGCCGCCTCCGGCGCGCTGGTCGCCCTCGCCGCCCCCGCCATGCCCGCCTCTACCGCCGCCGGCGCGCGCGCCCGCGCGGAAGCGCTGGGGGTGGCCGAATACCTGCGCCGGGCGGAGAAGGACGAGATCGAGGCCCGCCACGGGGGGAAGCGCACGCCGGAGGAGCTGGACGCGCTCCTGCCGTGGGCGATCGCGCTCGGGGTCACGGATCTCTGGGTCCAGCGCTTCGAGGATCTCCTGCCGGACGCGCGGCCGTGGTACATGACGGAGGGCGCGACCGCGGGCTCGCTGGCGGTCCAGATCGGTGGGTTCGTGGCGGTGGCGGGGCTGCTGCTGGCGTCGGGGGAGGGGTAGTGGAACGAGTCCTGCGTTAGAGAGGAGGCCGATCGGACACAAACCGTGGAGGCGCCGACACAAGGAGCGGCGAAGGACCATCATGGTTGACGTTATTAACGCGATGCGTTATTATTCATCGTGATCCGAGGCTTCCGGGACAAGGATACGGAGCGCCTGTTCTCCAGGGAGCGATCCGGAAGGCTTCCCGGGGACATCCAGCGCGCGGCGCTGCGAAAGCTCCTGATGCTGGATGCGGCAGAGTCTCTGGGGGACCTGCGGATACCCCCGGGCAACCGACTCGAGAAGCTGGAGGGAAACCGCGAAGGCCAGCACAGCATTCGCGTGAACGACCGGTGGCGCGTCTGCTTCCGTTGGAGAGCCGGAGACGCCTACGACGTCGAGATCGTCGACTACCACTAGGAAACCCGCCATGCCGAGAGACATCGAGCCCATCCATCCCGGGGAGATTCTGATGGAGGAGTTCCTCGAGCCGATGGAGATCTCCCAGTACCGGGTGGCGAAGGACATCGGCGTCCCCCCCATCCGGATCAACGAGGTCGTGCACGGCAAGCGCGCGGTCACGGCGGACACCGCTCTGCGTCTGGCCCGCTACTTCGGTACGTCCGAGCGGTTCTGGATCAACCTGCAGGTCCGGTACGACCTGGAGGTGGCGAAGGATCGGCTGGGCGGGAGGCTCGAGCGCGAAGTCAAGGTCCGCGCCTGAGCCGGACCCCGATTCAGGGCAGGCAGACATCCAGCGACACGCGCGCGGCGGCCCCAGCCGGCCGTCCACTTGAAGGTGGGAAGCGGCGAATCATTCGAACAGCTCCCGCTGGGCCGGGACGTCCCCCGCCGGATCCTCCTCCAGCGGCTCGTCCGCCACCGCCCCCAGATCCTCCGGGTACGCGGCGAGGAGCGGCGGCGGGACCCGCACCTTGCCGCCGTTCGACCAGGCCTTGAGCTGAAGCGCGTTCACCGCCGCCTGCCCCTGGTAGTGGTTGTTCGTGATCGCGATCACCGCCTTCGCGGTCGCGTCGGCGCGGGCTTCGCGGAGCCGCTCGGACCACGGGCGGAGCTCCTCCTCCGAGTACAGGTAGTCGTAGCGCTCGTGGGTCGGGCGGCCCTCGGCGAACCAGGTGTCGTACCGCCGGCCGTGGAAGCGGAAGTAGCGGACCGGCGATATCGGCCGGACGACGGCCTCGAGCGAGTTCTCGTGGAGCGGCTGGTCGATCGCGGCAAGGCCCACGTTCCGTTCGGCCAGCCACTCCAGCGTCTCCGGCTCGTCCCACGAGGCGTGGCGGACCTCCAGCACCAGCGGCCAGTCGCCGAAGGTGTCGACGATCGCCGCGAGCCACTCCCGCTCGGCCGGCTCGTTCTTGAACGACCATGGGAACTGAGCGAGCACGGCGAGGAGACGCTCCTCTTCGGCCAGCGCGTCCATCCCCTCCCGGACGGCGGCCACGTCCTCGCCGGTGGGCGGGGCGTCCCGCTCGTGGGTGAAGCGACGCCAGAGCTTGGCGGTGAAGCCGAACTCCGGGTGGTCGGCCACGCGCGCGAGCCACGCCTTGGCGTAGCGCGCCGGGAACGGCCGGTAGAACGACGAGTTCACCTCGACCACGTCGAAGTAGCGCGCCAGGTACTCGAGCGGGTCGAAGTCGCGGCCCGCGCCCTCGGGGTAGACCTTTCCCTTCCAGTCCTTGTAGTCCCAGCCGGCGACGCCGATCCGGAGCTTGTCGGGGGCCTCACTCATCGGGCACCGCCGCCGCGCCGCGCGTCGCGGCGTCGACCGGCCGCGGGTCCGCGGCGCCGGCGGGATTCCCCTTCGTCCGGGCGTGCGCCGCGAAGCTCGAGGCCCCCCGCGCGCCCTCGCGACCGCCGGCTCCACCCAGCTTGAGCGTGGGCCCGGTGCGGACGGCGCCGAACCCCCACCGGTCGCGGAGCCGGTCGAGCGGCGCCAGGAGCCGCTCCCACGCGACCGCGCGCGGCTCGGCGAAGAGGTCCATCTGGGGTGCGGCGGTCGAGAGGTTCGAGAGCCCGACCCCGAGGAGCCGCACGCTCACCCGCCGGGCGTACGCCGCGCGGAAGAGCTCGCGCGCGGCGGCCGCCACCGCCCGGTCGGCGTCCGTCGGCGCGGGCAGCGTCACCCGCCGGGTCACGGTGGTGAAGTCGCGGTAGCGGAGCTTGAGCGTCACCGTGCGGGCGGTCAGCCCCTTCGCGCGGAGGTCGCGGCAGGCCCGCTCGGACAGGAGGTAGAGCACCGCCTCGCAGTGCTCCACGTCGGCCGTGTCCTCGTCGAAGGTGATCTCGCGGCTCACCGACTTCGGAATCTCCCGCTCCTCGACCGCTCCGCCGTCCTCGCCGCGCGCGCGGGCGCCGAGCGCGCGGCCGTGGTCGCCGAAGGCCGCCTCCAGGTAGGCCGGGTCCAGCCGGGCGAGGTCGCCCCGTGTCCGCAGGTTGAACTGCCAGAGCCGCTCGCGGGTCGCCGGCCCGATCCCCGGCATCCGCCCGATCGGCATGGGCGCCAGGAACGCCGCCTCGCGGCCCGGCCACACGTGGACGAACCCCTCCGGCTTGGCGATCTCGGAGGCGATCTTCGATACAACTTTAGTTGCAGAGAGCCCCATCGAGACCGGGAGCCGCGTCTCCTCCATGATCGCCCGGCGGAGCCGCCCCGCCGTCTCCGCGGGGGCCCCGAAGAGCCGCTCGGTGCCGGTCAGGTCGAGGTACGCCTCATCGATCGAGACCGGCTCGACGGCCGGCGTGTAGCGGCGGAAGATCGCCCGCACGGCGCGGGCAGCGCGATCGTAGAGATCGTGGCTCCCCCCGACATAGGCCGCGTCCGGGCAGCGCCGCCACGCCTCGGAGATCGGCATCGCGGACTTCACCCCGAACGCCCGCGCCTCGTAGGAGGCGGCCGCCACCACGCCGCGGCCCTTCCCCCGCCGCGGGTCCGCTCCCACGATCACCGGCCGCCCCACCAAGGACGGGTCGCGGATCCGCTCGACCGCGACGAAGAACGCGTCGAGGTCGACGTGCAGGATGGAGCGGGAGGGGGCCATCGTCTTCCCCGAGAGTACCCGAACAAAAACCGAACGTCAAACGCGGGGCGGGTGATCCGCCGCCGCGTGATCCGCCTCCGCGTGATCCGCCGCCGGGCGAAGCCGTCGCGACCGGAGCCGCCCCCCCGCCCTCCGCCGCGGCACCCACGCCGGGACCGCCCCCCGATAGGCCGCGTAGCAGTCGCCGAAGCGGTCCGCGAGCTCGCGCTCCTCGCGCGGGCCCTCCCACAGGACGAGCGCCACGGCCACCACCGCCGCGAACACCAGCAGCGGGATCGAGCGGAACAGCAGCGCCTCGCCGAGGAGAACCCCGGCCAGACCCAGGTGCATGGGATTGCGGATCCAGCGGTACGGGCCGGACACGACCAGCTGCCGGGGCGGATCGAGCGGAAGCGGCGTCCCCCGGCCCAGCGCCACCAGCACCACCACCGCCCAGAGCCACAGGACCCCGCCGGGCACGGCCAGCACGAAGCCGACCACCTGCCCCCACTCGGGCAGGAGCGGCGCCCCCGGGAACGTCTCCCACGCGAGAGCCAGCGGGCCCACCAGGAGGACCCCGCCCAGCACCGTCTCGTAGACGAGCGCGCGCAGAGCCGGTAGGATCTCCCGCATGCCCCCACCCACCGTCCACGCGCTCGTCGACGACCTGTTCTTCCGCGTCAAGATCGAGGCCACCGCCGCCTCCCTCCGCGTCCCCGTCCAATTCGCCCGCGATCCCGACGAGCTCCTGGCCGGCCTGGACGACCGCTCCACCCTCGTCCTGGTCGACCTCGGCCACCACGCCGCCGACCCGGTGGGCGTGATCCGCGCGCTCGAGGCCCGGGGGGCCCTACCCCGGGTGATCGCGTTCGGGTCCCACGTGGACGCGGAGACCCTGACGGCGGCCCGCGAGGCCGGGGCCGACCGGGTCCTGGCGCGCTCGGCCTTCAGCGCGCGGCTCGCCGAGATCCTGGGAGGCGCGTCCTAGGGCTGTCCCGGCGGGGGCCGGAGAGTGTCCATCCCGAGGGCGCCCCGGACGGCGCCTTCGCCCGCCCCCATCGTCCACGCCATCCCGAGGATGAAGCCCTTGTCCGTGTCGTCGCCCTCGAAGATTTCGGCCAACTCCCCGCGGTGCGCGCCGGCGAGGGCCAGGTTCTCGGCCGGCACGCCGGAGGCGCCCGGCAAGTCGAGGGACTCGTAGGCGCGCTGCAGCGTGATCCCGGTCCACAGGTACTCGCTGACCGACGAGTCGCGCTCCTCCAGCGCCTCGGCCAGCGCCACGCGGGCGCCGCCCAGGCTCCGCATGCCGAGCGCCACATCGCCCACCCCCGCGCGGTCCCCCTCCTCCATCTGCCGGCCCCGCTCGGCCATCTCCTCCACCCGGTCCCCCACCTGGTCCCACGCGTCGTCGGTCACCGCCAGGAACCGCTCGGCCCGCTCCTCGCCCACCACGCCGTCGGGCGGCGCGGTGAAGGGGTTCTCGCTCTCCAGCCGGCGGACGGTCCGGGTCGCCTCGGCCTGGGCCTCCAGGCCGCCGGTGAGGTCCCCGGCTTTGTTCTTGAGGAGCATCCCCCCGGCGATCGCAACGACGACCATGACGATCAGGACCACCACCAGCGCGATGCCGCAGCCGATCGCCACCTTGACGCCGGTGGACATGCCCGTCTTCGGAGGTGGACCGGACGGCGGCGGGCCGGACGGAGTCGGGGTGGGGGTCGGTTCAGGCGGAGTGGCCATCGGGGCGCTCCCGGGTCGGAGTCGAGGGCGGGCCCGGCGGACTCAGGTCATGCCGCCGCGGGCCGACTGATGAAGCGGTTAACGGCGTCCAGCACGGCGCGGACCGCCGCCTCGTGTGGATCCTCGCCGATCTCGGCCGTGCCGAGCATCCGGATGCGGCTGCGGTCCCGGCGGCCTTCGATCAGGACGACCAGCACCTCGCGCTGGAACACCCGCAGGTGCTCGAGGCCCGCCAGGTAGAACGCCATCTCCTTCTCGGCCAGGTACTCGAGCGCCTCGATCACCGCCCGGGCCGAGGAATAGAGTCGGGCCTGCGGAGTGTCGGTGTCGCGGTGGCTTCCTTCGAAGATCACGTCGCCCAGCTTGAGCTCGACGTAGGCCGTGCACTTCAGCGGCTCCTCCTGCACCACGCGGAGCCGCCGGAACACCACTCGCAGCTCGGCGTCCTTGTCCGACGCCTGGCCGTTGTCCCGACCCGTAGCCGGCGACTCGCCGCCCCCGTCGATCGTGACCCCCTCCTTCAGCACCGCGATCGACACGATCCGATGATCGATCACGAGGTCGAAGCCCGTCTTGAGCAGGGTCTCGATGTTCCGCACGATCTGCTTCGGGGACATCGCCCCGTCGCTCAGGATGTGGATCTCGCGGAGCTCGTCACCCTCGGGGTCCTGGCGCACGCGTGCGCGCACGACGCCCGTCAACGTCTCCAACAAACGATCGATCTGTCCCGGTTCTACCGTCGGCATGCATCCCACGAGGAGGGCGATTAGGTTAGCCCCCGAGTATAGGGAGCGGTCCCGGACCGAGCAAGCGACCCTTGCGGACCGGGGCGAGCATCCGTCATCTTTGCAGAATCCGGGCCAAAGCGGCGGGCCGCACGCGCCTTGGCCGGCGGTCTTCGTGCGGAGGAGGCTCCAATGACCTACGTCATCACCGAGCCCTGCATCGGTGTAAAAGACGCGAGTTGCGTGGAGGTGTGCCCGGTAGATTGCATCTACGAGGGGCAGGATATGTACTACATCCACCCTGACGAATGCATCGAGTGCGCCGCCTGCGAGCCCGAATGTCCGGTCGAGGCGATCTTCGCCGAGGAGGACGTTCCACCGGAGATGCGCAAATATATCCAGATCAACGCCGACTTCTTCGCCGGCAAGAATCCTACTTCCTGACCAGGTTCCCCAGCACGAACAGCACGTTCTCCTTCCGCTCGCGCAGCCGGCGGGAGAAGTACGGCAGCCACTGCCCGCCGTACGGGACGTAGACCCGCATCCGATACCCTCGCTCGACCAGCGATTCCTGGGTCTGGCGGCGGATCCCGTAGAGCATCTGGAACTCGAAGCGGTCGGGGTCGATCCCCCGCTCGGTCACGTGCCGGAGGACCGCGTCGATCCGATCCTGGTCGTGGGTGGCGATCGCCGGATACTCGCCGTCGTCGAGGAGCCGCCGGGCCAGCCGGTCGAATTCCTCGTTCACATCGCGCTTGTCTTGGAACGCCAGCGGAGCCGGCTCCCGGTAGGCGCCCTTGACCAGCCGCACCCGCGCCCCGGCGGTGATCAGCCGCTCCACGTCCTCGGCGCTCCGCCGGAGCATGCTCTGGACTACCACGCCAGTGTTCCGGTGGGCCTCGAACACCTGGTGGAAGACCTCCAGCGTCAGCTGGGTGTAGGGGGAGCCCTCCATGTCGATCCGGACCCAGTTGCCGGTCTCCTCGGCAACCTCGAGGATCTCGACCAGGTGGTCGCGCGCCAGCTTCCGCTCGATGTCGAGCCCGATCATTGTGAGCTTGATCGAGATGTTGGCGTCGACTCCGGCATCGGCGATGCCGTGGAGGAGCCGCACATAGACGTCACGGAAGTGCTCGGCCTGTTTCCGCTCCCTCACGTTCTCGCCGAGCCGGTCCAGCGAGACCGAGAGCCCGCGGGCGTTGAGCTCCCGGACCACCTCGAACGCCTGGTGCCGGTCATCGCCGGCCACGAACCGCTTGACGGGCCAGATCAGCACGGCCGCTTGCTCCCCCCCGTCCCCTCCACTACCATTCCGCCCATGTCGAGTCGCGCCCTTTCGCTGCCGTTCCCCGCCTCCGCGCCGGCTCTCGAGCGGCCCGCCGCGCGGGCGCTCGCGATCCTCGCCTTCGCGCTCCTGACCGCGCTCGGCGCGGCGATCCGGATCCCGCTGCCGTTCACGCCCGTGCCGATCACGCTCCAGACCTTCTTCGTGATGGCGGCCGGAATCTATCTCGGGCCGCGGGACGCCGCCGCGAGCCAGCTCGGCTACCTGGCGATGGGGGCCGCCGGGCTTCCGGTCTTCGCCGGCGGGGCCGGGTTCGGCCACCTCTTCGGAGCGACCGGCGGGTACCTCCTGTCGTTTCCGCTGGCCGCCGCGCTGGTCGGCGCCTCGGTCCGGCCCGGGGACCGCGCGGGCCGCGCGCTGGCCGCCTTCCTCGCGGCCCAGGTCGTGATCTTCGGCTTCGGGACCGCCTGGCTGGCCGCGTTCCTGGGGATCGGGTTCGACCGGGCGCTGGCGCTCGGCGTGATCCCCTTCCTCCCCGGCGGGGCCGTCAAGGTCGCCGCCGCGCTCGGCCTGGCCGTCCGCGCGCGCTGAGCCCTCCCGAGGGGCGGCTACTGCCCCTCGCGCTCCAGCTGCCCCGTCAGGTTCTCCGGCGAGAGGATCCGGTCGAGCTCTTCGGCCGTGAGATCGGTCATCTCGAGCGCCACGTCCTTGATCCGGCGGCCCTCGGCGAGCGCCTTCTTCACGATCTCGGCGGCCTTCGCGTAGCCGATCACCGGGTTCAGCGCGGTGGCCAGCGACGGGCTCCGGTGGGCGAAATCCTCCATCCGCTCGCGATTCCCCGTGATCCCCTCTACGCACCCGGTGCGGAAGACCTCGAGGAAGTTCTTGAGGATCTCCATCGAGAAGAGGATCTCCCAGATCATCACCGGCTGCATGACGTTGATCTCGAGCTGCCCCGCCTGGGCGCCCAGCGCCACCACGTGGTCGGCGCCCACCACGTGCATCGCGATCTGGTTCAGGCACTCGGGCATGACGGGGTTGACCTTCCCCGGCATGATCGACGAGCCCGGCTGCCGCGCCGGAAGGGAAATCTCCTTGAGCCCCGTGAGGGGACCCGAGTCCAGCAGCCGCAGGTCGTTCGCGATCCGGATCAGCTCGAGCGCCAGGTTCCGGAGCGCGCCGCTGACGGCCGCGATCGGCTGGTGGCTCTGGAGCCGCTCCCGCGGGTCGACGGCCTTCTGCAGGTCGAGGCCGGTCTGCTCGGAGAGGTGCCGCAGAATCGTGGGCCGGTAGCCGTCCGGCAGGTTGATCCCCGTCCCCACCGCGTTGCCGCCGATGGCCAGCTCCTTCAGCCCGTCCACCGCGGCGTCGATCGCGGCCACCGAGCGGTCCAGCGCCGCCCCGTACGCGTGGAGCTCCTGGCCGAGGGTGACCGGCACGGCGTCCTGCAGATGCGTGCGGCCGGACTTGATGGCGTCGTCGAACTCGTCGCCCTTGGCGTGGAAGGCGTCGGCCAGCGCCGCCAGGACCGGCTCGAAGTCCTCCCACAGCAGCAGCACCGACAGGTGCATCGCGGTCGGGAACGTGTCGTTGGTCGACTGCGACATGTTGACGTGGTCGTTCGGATGAACGCGTCCGTAGGTGCCGCGCGGTTCCCCGAGGATCTCGGCCGCCCGGTTCGCCAGGACCTCGTTCACGTTCATGTTCGTCGAGACGCCCGCACCGGCCTGGAAGACGTCGACCACGAACTGGTCGCGGAGCTGGCCGGCCAGCACCTCGTCGCACGCCTGGACGATCGCGTCGACGATCTCCGCCTCCAGCACGCCCATCTCGCGGTGGGACCGCGCCGCCGCCTTCTTGATCTGCATGTAGGCGTCGATCAGCCGCGGGTGGGCCACCAGGCCGCTCACCGGGAAGTTCTCCCGCGCCCGCAGGGTCTGGATCCCCCAGTACGCCTCGGCCGGAACCGGCCGCTCGCCGAGGCTGTCCTTCTCGGTCCGCGTGGCCATGCTCGCCTCCTGCGCTCGGGTGGATTCGGAACGGTGCGGGACCCGAAAGATACGCGCTTGTGCGGTTCGCGCCGCCTTCCCCATATTGCGGCGTGTCGCCCCCCGACGACTCCGTGGACCGCGCTCTCTCGCCCGGAGACATCGCCGCCCTGATCCATCTGCTGGGCGACGAGGACCGGTGGGTGAAGGAGCACGCCCGGACCCGTCTTCGGGAGGCCGGGGTCCGGGCCGCGCCGTACCTCGAGGACGCCCGCTCCGGCGACGCCGAGCCCGCCGTGCGCGACGAGTCCGAGTCGCTCCTCGACGACATCCGGCTGGACGACCTGGAACGGGACTGGGTGGCGCTCCAGGCCGTCGAGGAGGGCGTGGCGCTTCGGGAGGGCGCGTTCCTGCTCGAACGGCTGATCCACCCCGACCGGGCCGGGCGCCAGGCCGCGGCGCGGCAGGATCTGGACGAGATCGTGTCCGGCGCCGAGATGGCCGTGCCGGTCCGCGCGAGCGCCGCGGCGCGCTTCGAGGCGCTCCGCATCTACATCCACGAGACGTGCGGCTTCCGCGGCAACTCGGACGACTACTACGACCCCGAGAACTCCTTCCTCTCGACCGTCGTCGCCCACCGCACCGGGATCCCGATCACGCTCGCCCTGGTGTACCTCGAGATCGGCCGGCGGATCGGCGTCCCGATCGTCGGGGTGGGAATGCCGATGCACTTCCTGGTGGCCCGGCGGACGGGCGCCTCGTACCGGTTCGTGGACCCCTTCTACAGCGGCCGCGAGGTGAGCCGGGGGGAGTGCCTGCTGCTGCTGGAGCGCGCCGGCTACGAGCCGGCCGACGGGTACCTGACACCGGCCCCGGTGGTGGGGATCCTGGAGCGGATGGCGCGGAACCTGACCGTCATCTACCAGCACTCCGCGCTCGAGCGGGAGCTGCGCCTGGCGCGGCGGTTCGTGACGATGCTGACGGGGGAGGTGGTTTGAGGGAGAACTCGGAGGAGGTCGTCCCCTTCTACCGGCCGGGGTCGCTGAACGAGCTCCTGGAAGCCCGCCTGGCGCTGGACGCGGCCGACGTTCCCTACGAGGTCTTCGGCGAGAACGTCTTCTTCCTGAACCCCCGGAGCCACCGCGGCGCCACACTGGAGATCCGGGTGCCGCGGAGCCGGTTCGCGGAAGCCCTCGAGGCTCTGCGGGAAGACCGGATCGCGTAACGCGGCGGTCCGGTGGCTCTTCGCCCCGGGGACGGCCTTCCCGGCGATTGGCGGCCGTTCCGCCGCTCCCGTTAGACTGGTCCCATGCGACATCGACTCACGCTATCGGTCCTGGTCGCCGGTCTGCTGGCGTGTGGAGGCTCCGCCGGACCGACCGGGCCGCCGGCCGCGGACGCCCCCGCGCCCGAGACGCCGGGCTCCGAAAGCCCCCAGCGGGAGGATCCGCCGCCGGAGGATCCCCGACCGAATCCCCCACCGGAGGATCCCGGACCGAATGCCCCACCCGAGGATCCCGGACCGGATCCCCCACCAGAGCCGATGCCCCCGGCTCCCGCCGCCGACGTATCCTCGGGCACCCTGCGCACATCCACCGACCGGTTCGTCCTGGAGCGCCGCGAGCGCGGCTGGGAGGTCACGATCGCGTACACGTACGAGAACCCGACGGACGGGCCGGTGTTCATGACGACGTGCCACGGGCCCCACCCGCCGCTGCTCGAGAAGTGGGACGGGTCGAGGTGGGTCCTCGGCTGGCACCCCATCCACCTCCTGTGCCTGGGGCCGCCGCTCCGGATCGAGGCGGGGGAGAGCCATTCCGACGAGCTGTGGCTCTTCGCCGGATACCCATCGAGCAACGACTGGCCCAGGTTCGAGATGGAAGATTGGGAAGGCGTCTATCGGCTGGTCTGGTGGCCGCGGTCGTCGTACGAGGAACAGCCGCCCTTCGGTGACCTGCTCCCGCTGGAGCACCGGGTGTCCCGGCCGTTCCAGCTGGTCGAGGGCGACTGAGATTCAAACCAGGACACCGTAGGATCATCTCTGTGGACGTGATTCGGTCCACGATCCTCTCGATCCTCGTCGCGGTACCGTTCGGGCAGCGGGTGTCGAACTCCTTCGAGTAGGTCGAGGCCGACTGACCCTCTAGTACCGCCCGCGCGCCCGCTCCTTGGCCGGCAACACCTCCAGGCACGTCGTCCACCACCCCGTCTCGATCGTCTCCACGAACTCCCCCGGCAGCCCCTCGGCCCGCATCTCCGCCGCCAGCGCGGCGTGGTCGTACGCCACCCGCCGCCACTCGACCGTGACCGCCGGTCCCCCGAAGTCCAGGATCGGGTACGTGACCCGGGGATCCCCGTCGTTCGCCGGCCGCCCGATCGCTCCCACGTTGACCACGAGCCGGTCGCCCGGAAGGCGGCGCTCCCACGGCAGGCCCGTGTGGGTGACGCAGAGGACGTCCGCCTCCGCCGCGTCGAGGAGCCAGCCGAGGAACGCGTCCGACGACGTCGACTCCCACAGGAACTCGTTCGTCCGGCGGGGGCTCCCATGGCAGAGGAGCACCC
>DATLFF010000414.1:0-2756 GCA_035524915.1 Gemmatimonadota bacterium
CGCCCGGACCGGGTGAAGGCCTCGGCGCCGGCTCTCACCCCCTCGACTCGCGGCGCCCGCTGCGCCGAATGTTCCCCGCGCCCACTCACGGCAGCAGATCGACCCCCTCCACCTGACGGAAGTCCGCGTCGAAGGCCAGGATCCGCGCCCCATGCCGACGCGCGATCGCGACGATCGCGGCGTCGGCGAAGCTGAGGGCGGGCTGCCGCCGGAACTCCTCGAAGCCGGCCGTGAAGTGCTCTGAGCAGGGGACGAAAGCGATCTCGCGCTGTCCCAGGAGACGCGTCCCAACGCCGATCGCGGAGGCGTGATCGAGTCTGGCGGCGATCACGGTCAGCACTTCCAGGACGACATACTCGGGGAGGAGCGTCTCTCCCCACTCGCCGGCCGCGAGTCGTTCCATCGCCGCGGCGGCCCGCGCGTGTAACGCATCAGTCGCGTTGAAGAAGGCGACGAGGAAGCTCGAATCGAGCACGACCACGGATCAACCGCCGTATACGATCGCGTCGATTTCCTCACTCAGTCGCTCGTTGCCTGGAGGAAACTGGAGCGGTTCGAGGTCCTTCCAGTCGTAGGAGCGCGCGGTCGGCGGCCGCGTCGCGACAAAGGCTCGGATGGCCTCGTTGACCGTCTGGCCGATCGTCTTGCCTTCGAGGGCGGCTCGCGCCTTGAGCTGCCTGTAGGCGTCCTCGTCCAGATTGCGAATCGTGGTGTCCATTCGGTGCATTGTAACACAACGCACCACCCGGGTCCAGATTCAGGGCCGGCTCGAAGCCACGACCCTCAGTCGCAGTCCAGACCCGCCACGAACCAGCAGCGCGGGACCGGGTCGGTCGTGAAGAAATCGAGGAGGAGCGCTCCGACCTTCTCGACGCCGGGCGGCGCGGGATGGGTCCCGTCCGCCTGCACGTCGGCGAGGGTCCAGCGGAGCCCATCCGATCGCCCCTCGCTCCCGGCGGTCCACAGGTAGGGGCCCCAGCCGATCCAGGGGAGCCGGTCGAGGTCGAGGTCGCCGGCCTGCGGATCGATCCGCCCCGTGTGGGTCTGCTCGATCTGGGCCTCGACGAGCCACTTGACCGCAAACCCCGACTCGTAGGCGAACGGCTCGGGGTTGAGCGGTATGGTCGCGTAGCCCCCGTAGGTCCGGCTCGAGACGAAGACGAGCCGGAGGTTCGGCCAGCGCGCGGCCATCGCGCGCACGATCTCGCCGAGGTCGCGCTCGAGCTCGAACGCGTCCGCGGACGCGGAGGGGAGCGCGACGGTCGGGCGGGTGTGCGCCTGCTTGAGCCAGACGACCTGGACCTGGGTTTCCGAGAGCCCGAGCGGGGCGAGCGCGCGGTCCCGAACGACGTCGTAGGTCTCCGCCGTCGGCCGGTCCCAGTCCCTCGCGTCCTGCCCGCCCTGGGCGCCGTTCACGATCACGAGATCGCCGTCGACCCGTGGATCCGCCTCCGCCTGTGCGCCGAAGGTTCCCGCGCTGCAGTCCACCCCGAGCGATCCGCAGAACTCGTGCGAGGTGTTCGACATCCCGACCGACAGGAGGACGACCTTTCCTTCCGGGTCGGGACGCCCCGCTGTGTCGAGCGGCCGGATCCTCGATGCGTTCGCGAGGCCCGCGGCCCGGTGGTCGGCCGGCGGCGCGTCGGACCCTCCCGGATAGAGTCCGCCCGGATAGCGGCCGAGGTAGAGTCCGGTTTCGAGATCGGTGAGCGGAACGAGATCGGTGACGGAGGGAGGTGGCTCCTCCTCGCCGGGGGGATCGACCCCGATCGGTGAGGACGGGAGTCCGTCGCACGCGGCCCAGGCGACGGCGAGGACGAGAATCAGGATTGGGTGGCAGCGCGGCATGGCTCTCCTTCTTCGGTTCACCCTAGAGAGGGGCCGGAGCGGCGAATCGTTAAGCCGGTCGGCGGGTCGGGCCTGATCCCCGCCGGGTCATCCTACCGGTTGACGTCCTTCCGGGCGGGATGGACCTTGTCGGGGACGTTCGCACGCCCATCCGGGAGGAGAGGATATCCGATGAACGACACGACCGCCACGATGTCCGACCGCCGGGTCCCGTCCACCCTGGAGGAGCGGCTCGCCGACTACCGCCCGACCCCCTACCCCGACTTCTCGGACCCGGAGGTCGAGGAGCGGATGCGCGCCGCGATCGAGCAGGTGAGGGGCGAGCTCGGCCGCGAGTATCCGTGCCGCGTGGGGGGCGAGGACGTGCGCCTGGAGGCCACGCGCCCGTCGGTCGACCCCTCGAACCCGGACCGCGTGGTCGGGGTCTTCCCCGCTGGCGAGCAGGCCCTGGCCGACCGCGCGATCGAAGCCGGCCGCGTGGCGTTCGAGACGTGGAAGGACGTCCCCGCCGACGAGCGCGCCGACGTCCTGTTCCGCGCCGCCGACGTCATGCGCCGCCGCCGGCTCGAGCTCGCGGCCTGGATGTGCTTCGAGGTCGGAAAGTCCTGGGCCGAGGCGGACGCGGACGTCGCCGAGGCGATCGACTTCTGCGACTACTACGCCCGCCTCATGCTCCACTACGCCTACGATCCCTATCCGCTTGCGCCGTACGAGCCGGAGATCAACGAGGTCGTCTACCTCCCGATCGGCGTGGGCGCGATCATCTCCCCGTGGAACTTCCCGCTCGCGATCCTGACCGGGATGACGGTGGCGGCGATCGTGGCCGGCAACACGACCGTGGTCAAGCCCGCGAGCGAGTCGATGACGATCGGGTGGAAGCTCGTCGAGGTGATGGACGAAGCGGGCCT
>DATLFF010000415.1:0-6707 GCA_035524915.1 Gemmatimonadota bacterium
CTCCGATGTGGGGAGAATCACGATGACGCGTCCCGAACAGATTGGATCGCAGGTGTCATGATGATCTCTTTCCGCCGGCTCCTGTCGTGAGGTCGCGCCGCAGTCTCGCCACCATCCTCTTCACCGACATCGTCGGCTCGACGGAGCGCGCCACCGAGCTGGGTGACCGGGCGTGGCGCGAGCTCCAGGAGCGGCACCACGCCGCCATCCGGGGGGAGCTGGCCCGCTGGGGCGGCCGCGAAGTGACCGAGGCGGGCGACGGCTTCCTGGCGCTGTTTGATCAGCCCGCGCGCGCCACCGTCTGCGCCCACGCGATCGTGGAGCGGGTGCGAGAGCTCGGGCTCGAGGTCCGGTGCGGCGTCCACATGGGCCAGGTGGAGCGGGCGCCGGACGGCTCGGCGGGCGGGATCGCGGTCCACGTGGGCGCCCGGGTGGCCGCCCGGGCCGGCCCGAGCGAGGTCCTCGTGACGAGCGCGGTGCGGGACGCCGAGGCGGGCTCGGGTTTCGCCTTCGAGGATCTGGGCCCCCACGAGCTGAAAGGGGTCGACCGGCCGTGGCAGCTCTTCCGGGTCACGGCATTGCCCGACGACGCCAGGGCGCTGGCGCCCGGCGCCTGGGAGCGGCTCCGGCATCGGATCGGGCCGCGGCGCGCGGCAGCCGTGGGAACTCTGGCGCTCGTCCTCCTGGCGGCTGGCTACGCCGCCTACCGCGCCACCGTACCTGAGGAGGCGCTGGCGAGCGGGATCCGCTCGCTTGCGGTGCTCCCGCTCGAGGATCTCTCCGGGGACCCTGGCCAGGAATACTTCGCCGACGGGATGACTGAGGCGCTGATCACCGAGCTGTCCAAGATCGGCGCCGTCAAGGTCATCTCGCGGAGGTCGGTGATGCGCTACAAGGGGACCGAGACCTCGATGTCGGACATCGCCGAAGAGCTAGGGGTGGACGGCGTGATCGAGGGCTCGGTCGTGCGGGACGGCGACCGTGTCCGGATCACCGCTCAGCTGATCCATGGCGGCTCGGACGTTCACCTGTGGGCCGAGAGCTACGAAGGCACGATGGCCGACGTGCTCGTCCTCCAGAGCACCATAGCGCGCGACATCGCGCGCGCGATCGAGGTCGCGCTCTCGCCCGAGGCCGAGGCGCGGCTGGCGGACGGCGGACGGGTCGATCCCGAGGCCTACGAGGCCTATCTGCGGGGCGTATTCCACCTCCAGCGCTTCACGGAAGGGGACATGGACACCGCATTGGGCTACTTCGAGAGGGCGATCGAGATCGACTCCACCTACGCCCCGGCCTGGGTCGGTTTGGGAAAGGTGTGGCAGTGGCGTGGCGGGCCCAAGGCGGAGAACCGCGCTCATTGGGAGCCCGCCCTCGAGCGCGCGCTGGAGCTGGATCCCGATCTGGCCGAGGCCCACTACATGGTCGCGACGGTGAGGGCGTGGGGCGACTGGGACTGGGAAGAGGCGGAGAGGGCGTTCCAGCGGGCCATCGAGCTCGATCCCGGATTCGCCGAGGGCCGGGTATTCTATGGGCACCTCCTGTCGATCCTCGGCCGCTGGGAGGAAGCCGCCGAGCAGACGGAGACCGGTCTCGCGCTGGATCCGTTGAACCCCTTCATCCAGGGGATGCACGCCGCGCAGCTCGTCCCGGCCCGCCGGGACGACGAGGCGATCGAGCGTCTCCGGGCAATGCTCCGCAGCAATCCTGGAGCCGGCTTCGGAAGAGGCGTGCTGGCCGCGACCCTTCGCCGCGCGGGGCGTCACGAGGGAGCCCTGCGGGAGTGGAAGACGTATTACGGGGAACGTGGTCGGGCCGACGTGGCGGCCGCGCTCGACCGGGGATATCGGGAGGGGGGATACGCCGCCGCGTACCGTCACGCCGCCGACGCACTGGCCGCGCCCGGACGTGCCGGCTACGAGCCGCCGATAGTGCTGGCGGTGCACTACCTCCACGGGGAAGACAAGGAGAAGGCGCTCTACTGGCTGGAGAGAGCCGTGGCCGACCGCGACGGCAACGTGCCGTACATGGGGGTGCTCCCGGATCTCGAGCCGCTGCATGACCATCCCCGCTTTCGCGAGCTGGCGCGCCGGGTGGGCGTTCCCATCCTGAACGGGCCCGGTAGCCACTGATCGCCGTGTCCCACCTGCGCGAACTGCTCGCCGAGCTGAAGCGCCGCGGCGGGTTGTGGGGTCGCGGCCGCGCGATGAGCCGCAGCTCGTCGTGAAGTGGAGCGGGCGCCAACCCCTGGCGGGACCGCAAGTCGCGGACCCGACCATCGCGCCCGACCCTCGGGCCCGGGCCCGGCGCGGCCCTCCCCTCTCAGGCGGCCGACACGAACGGGTTCACCCGGAGCGGCCGGCCGCACCCCGCCCCGGGGCAGACCCGCGCGCTCCCGAGCCAGCCCGGGTCCAGGGAATCCTCCCGGCCGCAGGCCGGGCAGCGGAGGACCGGGCCGGCGCCGTAGTCGGCGGGGGTCACGACGAGGGGGCCGTAGTCCATCCCGACCAGGTCGAGCAGGTGGAGGTTCCCGCCGTGGTCGCCGCACGCCGCGATCGGGCGAGACGGATGGAGGTCCAGGCTCCACGCCTTGCCGGAGAGGAAGAAGGTGGCCTCCTCGCGCCCCGCGGCGAGGTCCCAGACGAGGAGCCGCGCGTCCTCTCCGACCGACACGCAGCGGGCGCCGTCGGGGGTGAAGGCGAGCCCCCGGACGGGGGCGGTGTGCCCCGCCAGCGCCGCCTCGAGGGCTCCGGTCGCGAGGTCCCACAGCCGGACCCGGAAGTCGCGCGAGATCGTACCGCCGCCCCCGCCCGCGGCGATCCGCCGGCCGTCGGGCGAGACCGCGCAGGCGTAGAGCGGGCCGCGCGCGCCGCGGAGCGCTTCGCGCTCGGTCCGCGCCGCCAGATCCCACACCCGCACCGTCCCGTCGTAGCCGGCGGAGACGGCGGTCCGGCCGTCGGGCGCGACGGCGCAGTCCATCACCCGGTCGGTGTGGCCCTCGAGGGCGCCGCGCCGCGACCCGTCGCGCGGGTCCCACACCTGCAGCGTCTTGTCCCCCCCGGCCGAGAGGAGGAGCCGCCCGCCGCGGCTGAAGGCGCAGGCGAAGACGCCGAAATACGGGTACTCGAGCACGTCGTGGCCGGTCATCGAGAGGAGCCGCTCGCCGTCGCCCAGCCGGCGCACCACCAGCGTGTTGTCGCTGCTCGTCGTCACGACGCGCTCGCCGGCGGGCTCCACCGCGCAGTCGAGGAAGTCGTTGTAGTGGCCGCCGATCCAGGTCGCGATCTCGCTCCCGCGCTCCACGTCCCACACGGTCAGCGACTTGTCGTCGCAGGTGGTGGCGAGGCGCCGGCCGTCCGGCGTGAACGCGCAGCCGCGGATCGGCAGGTAGCGGGCGGTGGCGGCCGCCGGGTCCGACTCGCCGACGTCGGAGAGGTCCCACACGAGGAGCGTGGCGTCGGTGCCGGCACTCACCACCGTGGTCCCGTCCGCGCCCGCGTCCAGCCCCGCCACCCACCCGGTGTGGCCCGCCAGGGTCGCCGCCGGCTTTCCCGTCTCCAGGTCCCACACGATCAGCGTCCGGTCGTACGCCGGCGCCACCGCCAGGCGGTCCCCGGGGAGGAGCGCGCAGCCCAGGATGCCGGAACGGCCGGGGACCGCCCAGTAGAACGGGTGGTGTCCGGCATCGTGCCAGGTCTCGGCCACGATCGCGCCGCCGGCCAGGTCCCAGACGGTCAGGCGGCCGCGGCTGTCGAGCGCCGCCGCGCGGCGCCCCGACGGGCTCGCGGCGCAGGCCCGGAGCGGGTAGTGCATGCCGGCCTCGAGCGCCGTCACCGGCGCCAGGTCGCCGGCCCGCCAGAGGCGGAGCTCCGACTCCTCGCCGACCGACAGAACCATCGCCCCGTCGGGTGTGAAGCGGCAATCGTGGGCGGTCTCGGCGTGGGCGGCGACTTCCCGCTCCACGCGTCCGTCGGCGGGATCCACCCGGCGGAGCCGCCCGTCGGCCGAGACGACGGCCAGCGCGCTCCCGTCGGGCGCCGCGTCGCAGCCGTGGATCGCCGTTTGGCCGACGGTGGCGCGGAGCCGGAGTCGCTCGGACTCCGCGTCCCACAGCCAGAGCGCCCCGCCGTCGCCGCCGCCGACCACCGTCCGGCCGCCGTCGACGAACGCGCAGGTCCGGACGGGCCCGTCCGCCGTCAGGACGGCGCGGACCTGGCCGGTCGCCAGGTCCCAGAGGCGCACGCTGCGATCGTTCGAGGCGGAGGCGGCGGTGCGGCCGTCGGGCGCGATCCGCACGGCGTTCACCTCGCGGGCGTGGCCGAACAGGGTCCGGACCAGCCAGCGCGAGTCGCGGAAGGGGCGCCGGGCACGGATCCACGGCCGGACGCCCGGCCCCGAGCGCCGGGCGAGCTCGGCGGCGAGGGCCTCCCCGGCCGCCTCGTCCCACTGGAGCCGGTTGCAGAGCTGCTGCCACGTCAGCTCGGGATGCCGGGCGATCCGGTGCGTCTCGCGCACCAGCGCGTCGTGGAAGACGCGGAGCCCGGCGGCTCTCACCCTGGAGACCTACAGGCCGAAGATGTAGGTCTTCGCGTCCGCGGTCGCCTCGATCGCGTGGCGGGTGGCGGCCGGGCTCTCCCCGGGGTTCATCATGGCGAAGAAGCCGTGGACGACCATCGCCGTGCCGGCCACGGCGATCCGCTCGAGCGCCGTCCGGAGGGCCTGGGCCACCTCCGGCTCGGCGACGGGGATCGCCCGGCAGACCGTCTCGAACATCTCCCGGCCGTTGTCCGTCCACCAGGCCTTGCCGTACTCCTGGACCAGGAACGGCGGCAGGGTGTAGCGGCCGGCGATCCACGCCGATGCGACCTCGTTGCAGCGCTCGCGCTGGGCGGCCAGCTCGGCGGGGCCGGCGGCGGCCGCGGAGCGTCCGGAAAGGACCTCCTCGGCGAGCCCCTTCAGGTGCATCACGGCCTGGTAGAGATCCTGATCCGCCTTCTCGATCGGGGCGTACCAGGCGGAGCTGTCGAGCTCCGGCGAGGGCTGCGGCGGGGGTTCGGGGTTCTTTCCGCGGAGGCGGTCGAAGAGGCCCATCGCGTGACTCCCTTCTCGAGCGGTCGCTCGGGCGCGGCGAGCCGGTCGCGCCGTCTCCGGGAAGGGGGTCGGGGAGATCCGCGACCAGGTGCCGCGGACCAATGTGGGCGACCGACCCCGAACGGGGTAGGGCCGTCTGCCCCGGGAGCCGGGCTCCCGCCGCCGGCCGCCTCCCTTGTCGGGGATCGGGGGCGCCCTTACCCTGAGGAGGAGATTTACCGGCATTCTCATCCAAGGGGGTCCGTAATGCGCGTCCGTCCTTCCGCCCGCTTCCTCGCCCTCGCCGCCCTGCTCACGCCGGCCGCCCCGGCCGCGGCGCAGGATCACGACCATCCGGCGGGCGAGGCCGTGGGGACCGTCCACTTCTCGACCTCCTGCTCGGAGGACGCCCAGGCGCGCTTCGACCTCGGCGTGGCCAAGCTCCACTCCTTCTGGTTCGAGAGCGCCCACGGCGAGTTCTCCGCGGCCGCGGCGGCCGATCCCGACTGCGCCATGGCGTGGTGGGGGATGGCCATGACGCTGTCGGGGAACCCGATGGGGCGGAACGCCCCGTCGGACGAGCTGACGGCCGAGGCTCTGGTGGCGATCGAGCGGGCCGAGGCGCTGGCCCCCGGCGCGACGGATCGCGAGCGCGGCTACATCGAGGCGGTCGCCGCGCTCTGGCGGGATCACGACACGGTCGGCTTCCTGGAGCGGATGCGGCGCCACGAGGACGCGCTCCGCGCCGTCCACGAGGCGCATCCGGAGGACTCCGAGGCGGCGATCTTCCTCGGCCGGATCATGGTGGCCAACGCCGCCCCGGACGACCTGACGTTCGAGAAGCAGCTAGCGGCGGCGGAGATCCTGCTGCCGATCTTCGAGGTCCAGCCCGACCATCCCGGCGTCGCCCACTACATCATCCACGCCTTCGACGCGCCGCCGATCGCGGAGCGCGGCGTGGCCGCCGCCCAGCGCTACGCCGAGATCGCGCCGGCCGCGCCGCACGCGCTCCACATGCCGTCGCACATCTTCACCCGGCTCGGCTACTGGGACGAGTCGATCGAGACGAACCGCCGTTCGGCCGAGGCGGAGCCGACGCCGGCGGCCGCCGTCCATCCGCTGGACTACATGGTCTACGCCTACCTCCAGCAGGGCCGCGACGCGGCCGCGTGGGAGGTGGTCGGGCGCGCCATCGAGAACACCGGGGACCGCTACTACGGCGGGGTCCTCGGCTACAACGCGCTCGCCATGCCGGCGCGCTACGCGCTCGAGCGGGGCGACTGGGAGAGCGCGGCCGCCCTGCCGGTGCCGGCGGGGGCGCTCGCCTACGTGGAGACGGTTCCGCGCTTCGCCCGGGCGATCGGCGCGGCGCGGAGCGGCCGGGCCGAGCCCGCGCGCGAGGACATCGCGCGGATGGCCGAGCTCGAGCGCGACCTGGTCGAGTCGGGCGCGTCCGAATGGGCCGTCCGCGTCGGCGCCCAGCGCCTGGCGGCCGAGGCGTGGGCCACGTGGGCCGAGGGCGAGCGCGACGCCGCGCTGGACCTGGCCCGCCGCGCGGCCGAGATGGAGGAGACGGTGGAGAAGCACCCGGTCACGCCGGGCCCGCTCCTGCCGGCGCGCGAGCTCTACGCCGACATGCT
>DATLFF010000416.1:0-9452 GCA_035524915.1 Gemmatimonadota bacterium
TCGGCCACTCTCCAGTACATCTCGTCGTTGGAGGTGTAGGCGACACGTTGGCTATCCGGCGTCCATACCGGAATGAGATTGTGCCCATCCGTCGCAAGGGGAAGGCCCGACCCGCGCTCGAGGTCGTAGATCCAGATCTGCGACGGTCTCGGATCGATCGTGACCGCAACCCGGCGCCCGTCAGGAGAAACTCTAGGGTACCGGAATCCGCGACGATCGTCCAGGAGCGGCGCGCGGCGACCGTTCCGGTCAACTCGCACGAGCGTACGGGCATGACCGCCACCAGCAAAGACAAGGGCGCCACTCTTGGCCACGGCGAAGTACGCTCCCCCGCCATTCTCCGAACGGAACACGCCGTCGAGCACCGAGACGGGTTCGCCGCGGATCGCGAGACGTTCGACATCGAATCTGACGGCTTGCAGCTCACCCTCTTTCACGCCGGGTGAATGGAACACGAGGTGCCCGGGCGGCACGTACTGCGCCTGGGAACCTCGTCCCAGCTGACGCCATGTGCCGGTGTCCAGCGACAGCACCACCAGGGTCGCGTTCCCTTCGATGATGGCGGTCGCGAGAAGGGCTCGGCCGTGTGGCAGGAACTGTGGCCACGGCAGATTGCGAGCGTCCATCTCCGCGTCCTGACTCACCACCGGTTCCGGGATTCCACCGTCGGCGGCTACGCGCATCAGCCCCGAGATGCCAGAATCGAACACGATGGTTCCGTCTGGTCCCCATGTGCCGCCCCGTCCAACGACCGATGCGTTGCACACGGTGACGGGCGAGCCTCCCTGAATCGGCACCCGCTTCAGCTTGTCATCGGCGAAGAACGCGACCCACTGTCCATCCGGCGAGAAGAACGGATAGCGGGCGCCTTCGGTGCCGCCCATCGGCTTCGCCTCGAATGCGTCGAGGTTGCGAAGATGGAGCTCCGCGTGTCCGGCGCTGTGAGCGACGTAGACCAGCCGTTGGCCGTCGGGTGAGAGCGCCAGTGGCATCGCCCGCGCCTGGGTGTCCAGTTGTTGATTTGCGGGCAGCGTCACCGTGGTGCGCGTGACAGAGGGAGGCGTGTCGCCGCCGCTTCCCCGGATCATCCATATCCACACGCCAACGGCGCTCACGGCGACGAGCCCAACGGATGCCAGCGCCCATAGCAGCCTGCGCTGCCAGATCGCATCTCTCTCGACTACGGGGGCGCTGGTCGCGAGCGCCTGATCCAACTCGACCCGCACGCCCCCAATGTCATAGTGCTCGACCAGATCATCCGGCACGCTGGCAAGCGCGTAAAGTCGCAGCTCACCGGGAACGCCCTTGAGCTCGTGCCCTCCGCGATCCTCGAACTCGAAGTCCGACCCCCGCTCGGCCTCCCTGACCGTGGCCGAAACGAGCACCTCGCCCGGCCTCGCATGCGCCGCGACACGCGCTCCGATGTGGACGGCGATACCGCTCACGTCGCCGTCCGACCGCTCGACCTGACCCATGTGGACCCCGCAGCGGACCTGCAGACCGATCTCGGCCACCCGGTCGCGGACGGCAGCGGCGCACACGATGGCCCGGGCCGAATCGTCGAAGACGGCGAGGAAGCCGTCCCCGGTGGTCGCGATCTCCTTGCCGCCGAAGCGGCCCAGCTGCTCTCGAACGAGGACGCGATGCTGATGGAGGACTTCCCGCCAGCGCCGGTCGCCGAGGGCGGCCGCCTTCTCGGTCGAACCAACGATGTCGGTGAAGAGAACCGTCGCGATCGAACGTTTGGATATCATCGCTTTGATTTTACGTGATACATCGGTCCGCTGGCGCGGAAGCGTATCAAGAGGAGAGGGACGATGCGCATCGCCGGCCGAAGGTACTCGTCCGCACCCGGCGGGTTCATCCCCGCCGCATCCGTTCCAGGAGTCGCCGGAAGCGCGGATCGTCCCGGAGCACGTCGAACTCGGGGTTGAACAGGTTGCTGTCCACCCACCGCGCCGACCCATCCTCGACCGCCCGCTCGATCCGGTCCAGCGCGCCCTCGCGGTCACCCAGCCGCAGCCGCGGGACGGCGGCGAGTGCCGGCGGCGAGTCCATTTCCTCCATGATCGCGGAGAGCTGGCGCCAGTAGCCGGTGGCGCCGTCCGCCTCCCACGCCCGGGTCTGCCCGGCCTCCATCTCGACGGCGCGCTCGGGTCCCGCCGGGACCGTCATGAGACCCGCCCCCGCCTCGATCGCCTCCGGGTAGCGCCCGGTCTTGCCGTAGGCGGAGATCAGGACCGAGTGCGCCGGTCGGCTGCCGGCCCTGCTCGCCGTGGTACCACGCCAGCACGAGCGCGATCGGCAGACCCAGGGCGAGCAGCACGGTGAGGCCGCGCAGAACGTCCCGCGGCCAGTCGAACTGGCCGCCCACCACGGTCGCGACCTGGAGGAGGAGCCAGGCCCCGGCCAGGTAGGCCAGGCCCCATTGGAAGATCTTGCGGCGGAGGAGGGTCTCGAAAGGGGAGTTATCCGTGGCGGCGTCCTAACCTCCGATCGAAAGAAGTCAGTAGCGGGCCAGCTCCCGGATCCCGTCGCGGATGTCCTCGACCTGCGGGAGGATCGCGTCCTCCAGCGAGGGAGCGTATCCCACGTGAACGTCGAGCGCGGCCACTCGTCGGACGGGGGCATCCAGGTACTCGAAGAGCTCGTCGGCGATCCAGGCCGCGATCTCCGCGCCGAACCCCCACGAGATCGGATCCTCGTACACCACTACAACTTTATTTGTACGCTTCACGGACCGGGCGACGGCCTCCCGGTCCCACGGAGAGAGCGACCGGAGGTCCAGCACTTCGGCCTCGATCCCCTCCCTGTCGGCCAGCTCCTTCGCCGCCACGAGCGAGCGCTGGACCGTGGCGCCGTAGGTGACCACGGTCAGGTCGGATCCCTCCCGCACGGTGGCCGCGCGGCCGAACGGGATCATGTAGTCGGGCCCCGGATAGCGCCCCTTGTTGTAGGTCTGCCGGTAGAGGTGCTTGTGCTCGAGGAACATGACGGGATCGTCGCAGCGGATCGCGGTCCTCAGGAGCCCGTTCGCGTCCTCGGAAGTGGCCGGCATGACCACCCGGAGCCCGGGGTTGTGCGTGAAGAGGACCACGCCCGACTGGGAGTGGTAGATCGCGCCCCCCTTGAGGTAGCCGCCGCACGGAACCCGTACCACGACCGGGGCGGTGAAGTCGCCGGCCGATCGCCAGCGCAGGAGCGACAGCTCGTCTCTGATCTGCATGTAGGCGGGCCAGATGTAGTCGAAGAACTGGATCTCCACGACGGGCTTCAAGCCGCGCGTGGCGAGGCCCACCGCGCGGCCCAGGATGTTCGCCTCGGCGAGCGGCGAGTTGAACACGCGGACCCCGCCGTACTTCCGCTGGAGCCCCGCGGTCACCTTGAACACGCCGCCCTTCCCCTTGACCTGGTCCAGCGCCTCCTCGCGCGAGACGTCGGCCACGTCCTCGCCGAACAGGAGGATCCGGGGGTCGCGCACCATCTCGTCGGACATGCAGGCGTTCAGGAGGTCCACCATCGTGGTCGGCTCGCCTTCGAAGGCGGGCTCGGTGGCGAAATCGTCGGACGTGGGGTCGACGTCCTCCGAGTAGACGTGGCGGAGCGCCGTCTCGGGCGCCGGCTGCGGAGACTCGATCGCCCGGTCGGCGGTGGCGTTGATCTCGGCGTCGATCCGGTTCCGGAGCTCCTCCAGCTCCTCCTCGGTGGCGACCCCTTCCTCCACGAGGCGCTTCGGGAACGTGGTGAGCGGATCCCGCTCCGCCTCCTCCTCGCGCTGGCGGTCGGGCTTGTACATCCGCTCGTCGTCGGAGAGCGAGTGGCTGTAGGGCCGGATCACGTGGGCGTGGACGAACGCCGGGCCCTTGCGGCTACGCACGTAGTCGATCGCCTCCGCCAGCGCGGCGTGGGAGGCCACAGGGTCGCAGCCGTCCACCTCGACCACGTGGAGCCCGGGGAACGAGCGCACCAGCCGCGAGATCGAGCCGCCCGCCGTCTGCACCTCGACCGGCACGCTGATCGCGTAGCCGTTGTCCTCGATCAGGTAGAGGACCGGCAGACCCAGGTTGCAGGCCGTGTTCAGAGACTCCCAGAACTCGCCTTCCGACGTGGTGCCGTCGCCGGAGGTGACGAGGACGACCTCGTCGCGCTTCACGTCGGGGTCGCCGGAGAGCTCCGGGATCCGCGCCTTCCGCCAGCCCGCCTCGGCGCAGCCGACCGCGTTCAGGAACTGGGTCCCGGTCGGGCTCGAAGTGGAGACGATGTTGAGCGCCTTCGAGCTCCAGTGGGACGGCATCTGCCGGCCCGCCGACTGCGGGTCGGCCTCGGCCCCGACGGCCTGGAGCAGCATGTCCTCGTACGACATTCCGAGTGCCAGGCAGAGCGCGCGGTCGCGGTAGTAAAGGTAGAACCAGTCGTGGCCGGGCTCGAGCAGCGCCCCGGCGGCCGCCAGCACCGCTTCGTGGCCCGCTCCCGAGATCTGAAAAAAGATCTTGTTCTGCCGCTTGAGCTGGATCTCCTTGTCGTCGATCCGCCGGGCGGCGTAGATGTGGCGGTACATCTCGACCAGGGTGTCGGCGGCGATCCCCTGGATGGAAGGGGCGGCTTTCGTCTCGGACGGCTGCATCCGCGAAATTCTAACCGCCCCGCCGCGCCGGGCGCCACGCTTCCGCCGCGCCATGACGGTCGAGCGACCCCGTCACATCCCCCGACTCCGGTCCCCTTTCAGGGGGGCCGGCCGGGCCGCGCCCGGCGGGAGCGCTTATATTGCAGCTCGTTCGTCATAGCGCTGAACGCCATCACCCCATCCGAGGAACTCGATGCCTGTCGAAGGAAACACGCGGGACGACGCCTGGGCTCTGGTGAAGGAGTACACCGACGGCGAGGGCCTCCGCACCCACATGCTCGCCGTGGAGGCCGCCATGCGCGGCTACGCGAAGAAGTTCGGCGACGACGAAGACTGGTGGGGAATCCTCGGCCTGGTGCACGACTTCGACTACGAGAAGCACCAGGGCGAGAACGGCCATCCGTTCGTGGGCGTGCAGATCCTGGACAAGAAGGGCTACCCGCGGGAGTTCCGCCGCGCCATCCTGTCGCACGCGGACTACACGGGGGTGCCGCGGGAGACGAAGGCCGAGAAGGCGCTCTACGCCTGTGACGAGCTCTCCGGCTTCCTGGTGGCGTGCGCGCTGGTGCGGCCGAGCAAGTCGTTCTCGGATCTGACGGTGGCGTCGGTGAAGAAGAAGCTCAAGGACAAGAGCTTCGCGGCCGCCGTCTCGCGCGACGACATCAAGCGGGGCGCGGAGGATCTGGGCGTCCCCCTCGACAAGCACATCGAGAACCTCATCTCGTTCCTCGGCGCCGCCGAAGGTCGGTTGGGGCTCGGGTCGTAGGGCCCCGGCGATCGGCGCGGGGGTGGCGTTCGCGTTCTGACTCCGTACGGAGTCGGCCCGAGTCGGTAAAGGGTCTGAGCGCCGCCCGGCGCCCCTACTTCAGCGACGGGTCGCTGAATCCCTCCAGGGTCTCCTTCACCACCAGCATGAAGTGGTCCGCCGTGGCGCCGTCCACCACGCGGTGGTCGTAGCTGAGCGAGAAGTACGCGCAGGTCCGCACGCCGATGGCGTCGTTCGGCCCCACCACCTTCACCCGCTTCTCGATCGCGCCCACTCCCATGATCGCCACCTGCGGCTGGTTGATGATCGGGGTGCCGGCGAGCGAGCCGAACACGCCGGGGTTGGTGATCGTGAACGTGCCGCCCTGCACCTCGTCGGGCGAGAGCTTCTTCGTGCGGGCGCGCTCGGCCAGGTCGTTCGCCGAGCGGGCCAATCCGACCAGCGACAGCTCGTCGGCGTGACGGATGACGGGGACCAGGAGTCCGAACCCCCTGTCCTGCGGCAGCGCCACCGCGATTCCGATGTTGATGTCCTGCTTGTAGACGATCCTGTCGCCCCACACCGAGGCGTTCAGGATCGGCCACTCCTTGATGCCGGCCACGATCGCCTTGATGATGAACGGCATGTAGGTCAGGTTGACCCCGCTCTCCGCCTGGAACCGCGGCTTGTTCCGGGCCCTCAGCTCCGCCACCCGCGTCAGGTCGAACTCGAAGAAGCTCGTGACGTGCGCCGACGTCCGGCGCGAGTGCGTCATGTGTTCGGCGATCCGCTTGCGCATGACCGACATCGGCTCGATCTCGACCCGGTCGTCGTCGCCGAACGGCCGCGGGCCCTCGCCGACCGCGGCCACAGCCGCCGGACCCACCCGCTCGGGCGTGGGGCGCTCGACGGGCCCGGCGGGCGCCGCCTCCACCGGGACCTCCTGCGACGGGGTCGCGCCGCGCGTCTCGACGTAGGCCAGGATGTCGCGTTTGGTCACCCGTCCCGAGAGGCCCGTCCCCTCGACCCGCGAGAGGTCCACGCCGTGCTCGGCCGCGATGTTCCGCACGAGCGGCGAGGAACGGGTCCGCCGGAGCTCGGCCTTGCTGGGGATCCCGCCGTTTCCGTCCGGCACGCCGCCCCCGGCCATGGCCGGCTCCGGCACGGGCGTCGGGCCTCTCTCCGCCGGCTCGACCCGCGCGACGGCCGGGGCCTCCGCGATCTCCCCCTGGGGCTCGGAGCGCTTCGATGGAGCGCCGTCCGGCTGCGACTCGGCGGGACCCGCTTTGCGGGTGCCGGCCGAGGTCCGGGCCTCATCGCCACCCGCGGCCTCGGCCTCGCCGGATGCCGGGGCCCCGTCCCCACCCGAGGCCGGGGCCTCTCCCTCCTGGAGGATCCGCGCCACCACCGTCCCCACCTCCACCGTCTGGCCCTCCTCCACCAGGATCTCCCCCAGCACGCCCGAGGCGGGCGAGGGAATCTCGGCGTCGACCTTGTCGGTCGAGATCTCGAACAGGTTCTCGTCGCGCTCCACCCGCTCGCCCTTCTTCTTGATCCACGTGGTGAGCGTTCCCTCGGCGATCGATTCGCCCATCTGCGGCATGATGACGTCGACTGGCATGGATCTCCTCCGGAGCCCGGATCGGATGTGGGTTCGGGCGCCCCGCGGGCGCGAGCCGAGAATGTCGGCGGCGGGGGGCCGCGCGGCAAACGGGGCTTGACAGAGCGCCCGTTCCGTGGTTTGATTGAGCGCTCAACCAACGACCGGCGGGCGCCGGTCGCATCGACTCCCCCACGCGGAGGCCGCTTCCGATGTCGCTCGACTTCTCGCAGGTCAACTGGCTCGCCGTCGTCGCCGCCGGGCTCGCCGACATGGTGGTCGGCGCGCTCTGGTTCTCCCCCGTCCTGTTCGGCAAGGCGTGGATGCGGGGCGCCGGCGTCACCGACGAGGCGGCCCGCGCCAACGCGGCCCGCGGCTACACGCTGGCGATCTTCGCGTCGCTCGTGATCGCGGCCGTGCTGGCGGCGCTGTTCGCCGGCTCCGGCGTCGCCGGGCCGGCGGCCGGCGCCCGCTGGGGCGCCGTGCTCGGAGCGGGCCTGGTGGCGATGTTCGTGGCCATGATCCACGCCTTCGAGACCCGCCCCACGTCCCTCATCGCGATCGACGCCGGCTACGCCGTCGCGGCCACCGCCGTCATGGGCGCGATCGTGGGGGCCTGGCGCTAGGCGGCGCGTGGCGGCCGGCGACCCGACCTTCGAGGGTCCCACCCGCGAGCGCCTCGTGCAGGCGGCCATGTACCTGTTCTGGGCCGAGGGCTACCAGACGACGCCGATCTCCCGGATCCTCGAGGTCGCCGGCGCCAACCCGGGCAGCCTCTACCACTACTTCGCCACCAAGGAGGAGCTCCTGATCGCGGTGCTCGACGCCTACATCGACGGGATCGGGCCGAACCTGCTGGATCCCGCCTGGGAGGGGGTCGACGACCCGGTCGAGCGCGTGTTCACGCTGCTCGCCCAGTACCGGAAGGGCCTCGAGCTGACCGGGATGACCTACGGCTGCCCCATCGGCAACCTGGCGCTCGAGATGAGCGACCCGCCGGCCCCCGTCCGCGAGCGGCTGGCGAAGAACTTCGAGCAGTGGATCGACGCGGTGGAGGGGTGCCTGGTGGCGGCGCGGGACCGGTTCCCGGCCGGCGCCGACCTCCGCGCGCTCTCGGTCCACGTGCTGACCACGATGGAGGGCGCGGTGATGCAGGCCCGGACGGCGCGCGACCTGGCCCCGTTCGACGCCTCGATCGCCGCGCTGCGCCACTACTTCGACCTGCTCCACGCGGCCGCCGGCCGGGCGGAGCCATCCACGGGAGATGCCTCATGACGATCGCGCGATCCCTTACGACCGCCCTGCTGCTCGCCGCGGCCGCCCCGCTCGCCGCGCAGGACGTCCAGCCGCCCGCCGGCTGGCGGGTGGCGACCGACCACGGCGCCCCCGGCGACTCGCTCTGGTTCGTCGAGATGCCGCCCGGCTGGCACGTGACGACCGGCCCCGGCGCGGCGCTCTACGACCCGGCCGTCACCGCGGCCGGCGCGTTCACGGTCGAGACGGAGGCGTTCCGCTTCGCCGGCGAGACCGCCGACGGCCACGGGCTCTTCTTCGGCGGCCGCGGCCTCGACGGCGACGCCCCCGACTACTTCGCCTTCCTGATCGACCGGGACGGCCGCTACCGGCTCTACCACCGCGCCGGCGACGATATCCACGAGATCGTGCCGTGGACGGCGCACCCGGCGATCGCCGCCGGGTCCGCCGACCCCGCGGCCGACAACGCGAAGAACGTCCAGACCGCCACCGTGACCGCCGACTCGGTCGCGTTCGCGGTGAACGGGGAGCGGGTGGACGCGTTCGCCCGGCCGCCCTACTTCGACACCTCGGGCCAGGTGGGGCTGCGGGTGGAGCCGGGGGTCGACGTCCACTACGTGCGGCTCGACGTCACGCCGCTCGCGGGAGAGAAGTAGGGTCCCGCCGGCCATGGCGCGGCGCCGCCGCCGTCGGAAGGCTGAGACCCACCGGAGTCCGGGGCCGCTCGCGCCCCGGCGGCGAGACGATTAGGATAGCCCGCCATGCCCGGCGCCCGGTTCCTCGCCACCGGATTCGACGTTCCCTCCCGCGTCGTCACCAACGCGGACCTCGAGGGGATGATGGACACGTCCGACGAGTGGATCCGCCAGCGCTCGGGGATCGAGGAGCGCCGCTGGGTGGAGCCGGGACAGGCCGGCTCCGATCTCGGGGCCGGGGCCGCGCGGATGGCGCTCGAGCAGGCCGGCATGGAGGCGGACGAGATCGACTGCATCATCGTCGCCACACTGACCCCGGACCACTTCTTCCCCGGCACCGGCGTCTACCTCCAGCGGAAGCTCGGCCTGACCGACATCCCGTGCCTGGACGTCCGGAACCAGTGCACGGGCTTCCTCTACGGGCTGTCGGTGGCGGACGCGTGGATCCGGGTGGGCCAGTACCGCCGGATTCTCCTGGTGGGAACGGAGGTCCATTCCACGGGGCTCCAGAAGACGACCGAGGGCCGCGACACG
>DATLFF010000417.1:0-2466 GCA_035524915.1 Gemmatimonadota bacterium
GATCGAGCGCTTCGAGGAGCGCTACGACGCGGTGATCGTGGACACGCCGCCGCTCACCCTGGTGACCGACGCGGCGGTGCTGGCCACGCACGCCGACACCGTGCTGTTCGTCGCCCGCGCCAACCATACCGAGGAGGGGGCCATCCGCTTCGCCATCGAGCAGCTGCGGAACGTCCGCGCCCCGCTCCACGGCGCGGTCCTGAACGACGTGGACTTCAAGCGGGACTTGCGCTACGGCGGGTACGACTATGTCGGCTACTCCTACGCGTATACCTCCGACGCCCAGTAGGGCTCCCGGTCACGAGCGCGACCGGGGCCGCTGACTGCTGGCGCCTCCCCGCACGATCCGCCGAAGCTCTGCGTCGTAGGCCTCGGCACGATGCGCCCAGGTCTGCTCCCGCGTGGCCCGCTCGCGCGCCCGTTCCCCCATCGCCCGCCGCGCGCCCTCGTCACGGAGTAGCCCGATCACGGCCGCCGCCGTGGCGGCCGGATCCTCCGGCGGGACGACGAGCCCGGTGACCCCGTCCTCGACCGCCTCCGCCAGCCCCGACTCCCCCGCCACCACCGCCGGCAGCCCGCAGAGCGCGGCTTCGACCACCGCGATTCCGTACCCTTCGAAGTCCCCCTCCGCCGTCCGGCGGCTGGTCATGACGAACAGCTGGGCCGCGTTCTCGAGCGCGACCAGAGTCTCGTCCGCCACCGTGCCCAGGAAGCGCACGCGGTCCGCCACGCCGAGGTCCCCGGCCAATCGTTCGAGCTCCGGCCGTCCGTCCGGGATCCCGGTCAGGACGTAGACCACCTCCGGAGCCGCGCGCGCGATCGCCGGCAGGGCCCGGATCACGATGTCCTGTCCCTTGCGGGGCCCCACCCTCCCCACGGTGAGCAGGACCCGCGTCCCCTCGAGGCCCAGCCGCCGGCGGACCCCCTCCGCCTCCGCCGCGGGGACGGGGCGGAAGAGCTCGGGGTCGGCGCCATTGGGGATGGTCGCCACGGCCGGCGGCCTGATCCCGCTCTCCTCCATGACCCGGCGCGTGTAGCGGCTCACGCAGACGACGATGTCGGCCGAGCCGTAGGCCCGGCGGGAGACGGCGCGCGCGGCGACCGACCCGAGACTGAACTCCGTCCCGTGGCCGATCGCCATCCACGGCAGGTCCGCCCGCGCCGCCGCGCGCGCCGCCAGCCAGACCGCCCGGCGGCCCGTCGCCAGCAGTGCGTCCGGCCGCCGGCGTCCGATCGCGCGGCTGATCCGTCTCAGAGACTCGAGTCCGGTCCACGTCGAGAGCGGGCGCTCGGGGAGCCGGAACACCGGGAAGGGCCGGCCCGCGTCGAACGCCTCGATCTCGGGGTCGCTGGCGTAGTCCTGCCACACGTGCGCCTCGATCTCCCAGCCGCGCGACTCCAGGGCCCGCGCCAGGTCGTGCGCGTGGCGGCCGATTCCCCCCGGTCCCGGCGGAAACTCGGACGAGACGAGGAGGAGCCTCACGGTCGCCCCGCGCCTGGCGCGAAACGGTCGCCGGGTGGGATCTCCGGGTAGCGCTCCAGGAGCCGCTCGGCCGCGCGCGACCTCCGGTGGATCCGGACCAGCGTGTCCGGCAGGCGCGCCACACCCACCGCCGCCTTGAGCGCCTTGCGGAGCGGGCCCCCTCGGATCGCGAACGTCCCCAGCACCCCGAGCACGCGCGCCTCGCGCGCCTGGCGCGGCGTGCCATAGCGCCGGGCCAGGTAAAGGTCGGAGACGGTCGGCAGGTTTCGCGCGGCGAGGGCGCGCCGGCTGGCGGCGTAGGTGTCCACCCGCGCGCCGTGCACCCTCAGGCCTCCCCGCGGAGCCCGGTGGTGGAGCACCGAGATCTCGGGGTTCAGCACCATCAGCGCGCCGGTCCGGTAGATCCGCCTCCCGAGGTCCCCGTCGGCCCGCTGGCCCCGATCGTACGCCAGGTCGAATAGCCCCGACGCGGCGAGGACCGGGGCCCGGATCAGCGTGTTGTTGGTCGGAAACACGTTGCTGACCCGGATCCGATGGAACGAGGCGGCGAGCGGGCCGGCGCCCATTTCCTCGACCACTCCGGACGACACGTCGGCGCCGGTGGCGTCCAGGCTCCGGAGGTGATCCTCGATCAGGGTGGGCTCGATCTCGACGTCGTCGTCCAGGAACAGGATGTGGCTCCCGGTCGCGGTGTCCAGTCCGGCGTTGCGGCTGGAGCACTGGCCCGCCTCGCGCCGGACGAGAACCCGCAACGGGAGGGCCGGGAACTCCGCCGCCAGGTCGGCCTCCCGCCGCTGCTCCGGTGTCTGGTCGACCACGATCACCTCGACCGGGGGAACGGTCTGCTCCGCCAGCTGCCCCAGCAGCACGCGGAGCCAGGGGTAGCGGTCCACGGTTGGGATCAGCACGCTGACCCGGGCGTCCGCCGGCGGCCGGCCGGCCCCCTTCAGCGTGGGCCACAGCGGATCCGGAGCGGGCCGCGC
>DATLFF010000418.1:0-7979 GCA_035524915.1 Gemmatimonadota bacterium
GTCGGCCCGTTCTACTGTCCGCGCGACCAGCAGGTGTACATCGACCTCGACTTCTTCCGGCAGCTCCGGCAGCGGTTCGCCGCGCCGGGCGACTTCGCGCAGGCCTATGTGATCGCGCACGAGGTCGGTCACCACATCCAGCACCTCACCGGCGCGATGGAGGGCTTCGACGGCTACGCCGAGAGCGGCCCTGGCAGCGCGGCCGTCCGTATGGAGCTCCAGGCCGACTGCTACGCCGGCGTCTGGGCGCACGAGCAGGGCCAGCGCGGCTTCCTCGAGGCTGGCGACATCGAGGAAGCCCTCACGGCCGCCGCGGCCATCGGCGATGACAACCTCCAGCGCCAGACCCAGGGCACGGTCGTGCCCGAGTCCTTCACGCACGGCACCGCCGACCAGCGCGTCCGCTGGTTCCGCGCCGGGTACGACGCCGGCGACCCGGACGACTGCGACACGTTCGGGGCGCGGGCCCTGTAGGAGGAAGTCGCGCTCTGTCGTCGGCTGGAGAAGCTTCGGCGAATTCCACGGACACACCTCCTGGCAGATCTGTCATCTCAGCCGTTATGAGGTTGCGCTCCGAAGCGGGCAGTTTCAGCGGGGCCGTCGTTGAGCGGAGCCATCTCGTTTGGGGGCGATTCAAATGGACGGGAACCGCATCGGCGCCCGGTTCCGTTTGACGAACCGCTCGGCTGCACCCATCATCCTCGACATGCGACTCCCCGGCCCTGTCCGCTCCGCCACGGCTTGCTGCCTGCTCGCGCTCCTTGGAGCGCTGGGCACGGGTCTGCCGTCGCACCACCACGAGCAAGCGTCCGCGCCGGCGGCTCCCGAATCGCAGGTCGTCTCGGCGGACCACCACTCGCACGGCACGCAGCTCGTCGAGCCGGATGATCGTGCCCCTTCGGGTGGTCTCGAATTCGTGGCGGTTCCGGTCGTCGTAGCCGCGGTCACCCCGGCCGTGATTCTTCCCGTCGAGCCGACCGGGTCCGACGTTCCCCGTCCCATGGAACGCGCGCCGCCCCCCGGCGCGCCTCGCGCCCCACCCCACTCCGCCTGATCTCTCCGGCCGCTCCGGCCGGCTCGCTTCCGTACATCCCGAGGAACGACCTGACGCCCCGCGACAGGGGGCGCGAACATGCGGGGAGCTGTGCCCGTGAACATCACATCTCGATTCGCCACATGCATCACCGCGGCCATGCTGCTCTCGACCGCGGCGCCGGCCGTCGCCCAGGAACCGCGCAGGATCACGCTCGATGAGGCCATCGAGCTCTTCGCGCGGAACAACCTCGAGCTCCGGCTGGCGCGCGCCGATGCCATCGAAGCCGCCGCGCTCGCGCGCCAGTCGGCCGCGTACCCGAACCCGACGATCACGGGGACGCACGAGCCCCTGTCGGACGGCGCGCGGAGCTACTCGGAGAGCTACCTGAACCTGAGCCAGCGGTTGGAGTGGCCGGGAACGCGGAGTGGCCGGCAGGACGCGGCCGGGCGGGCGGCCGCGGCGGCAAGGGCCCGGCTGGCGGCGGACAGCGCGCGGATCGCGTTCGAGGTGAAGCGGGCCTACACGGATGCGGTTCGGGCCGAAGCCGCGGAGGGTGTGATCATCCGCGTTACGGAAGTGTTCAGGCAGGGCGAGCGGAGCGCCGAGGAGCGCTACGCCGAGGGCGATATCTCGCTGTACGACCGCCGGCGCATGCGCGTCGAGCGCGCCCGCTACGAGACCCGGCTCGCGGAGGTCGGTCTCGAAGCGGCGGCGGCCCGCCGGCGGCTCGCTCTGCTGGTCGCACCCACGGCCGAGGCGCTCCAGCTCGCGCCGGCCGAATCCCTCGTTGGCCTCCCGCCGGTGATCCTGCCGGAACGAGCGCTGGAGGTGGCCCTGGGCCGGCGCGGTGAGGTCGCGGCCGCGGGAGCTGCGCTGGAGTCGGCGCGGGCCGCGGCGGCCGTCGCCCGGGGAGAGCGTATCCCCGACCTCACGGCCACCGGCGGCTACAAGAGCCAGTCGGACGGGTTGGCCGGTGCCTTCTTCGGATTGTCCCTGCCGCTTCCCGTCTGGGACCGGCGGGGCGGCGCAGTCGAGGCCGCGGAGGCACGCGTCTCGGCGGCGGAAGCGCGACTCGCCCTGACCCGGCGCCAGGTGGAGAACGACGTGAGGCGGGCACTCGAGACTTACCAGGCCCTTTCCCGCCGCGCCGAGCTGCTGGCGGCGGCGCCGTCGGATGAGGCGGCGGATCTCCTCGAGATCGCCCGCGTCGCCTACGCCGAAGGCGAGATGGAGCTGATCGAGCTGCTGGACGCGGCCGAAGCGCTCATGGAGGCGGAGGTGGCGGAAGCCCGCCTCCGCGCCGGTCTCTGGACCGGCTACTACGACGTGGAGCGCGCCGTTGGCGGCTTCGACGGCGCGACGAACGAGAGGGGGGACCGATGAGGAACGGGACCATGCAATGGCCGCGGAGCGGTCGCTTTGCCGGGTGGACCATGAGGGCAGCGCTCGGCGTCGCGCTGGTGTTAACCGGCTGCGCGGACGCCGCGGACGAAGGAGCGCACGAGCACGGCAGCGTGGTCGTGACGCAGTGGAACGATTCCACGGAGCTGTTCCTGGAGTACCCGCATCCGGTGGCCGGGCAGGCCACGGGCAACTGGGCGATCCATCTGTCGGACATGGAGGACTTCAAGCCCATCCGGTCGGGTACGCTCACCGTTCGCTTCATGAGCGGATCCGAGGTGGCGCAGACGTTCACGATCGAGGACGTGGCGCGGGATGGGATCTTCCTCCTGGACCCGGTCGTGGAACGGCCGGGGACCTATCAGGTCGAGCTGGCGCTCGAAAGCCTTCAGGTGCACAGCCGGCACGTGCTCCCCGAAGTGCGCGTGTTCGCGGACCTGAGTGAGGTCCCGCACGCGGAGGAGGACGAAGCGGGTGGGATCGCCTTCCTCAAGGAGCAGCAGTGGCAGATCCCGTTCGAGGTGACGCAGGCCCGGGAGGACACGGTCCAGCGGACGGTCACGGCGCCGGGCGAGATCGTGGCGCCGGACGGCGCGCTCGTGCAGGTCAGCGCGCCGGTGGACGGGATCGCCGCGGCGGCGGCCAACCGGGGCGCTCCCTCCGTGGGGCAGAGCGTGCGCGCGGGGGAGGTGCTGGCCGTGCTGTCTCCCACCACGCAGGAAGGTGGATTCCTGCAGATCCGCGCCCAGGTCGAGCGACTGGAGCGGGAGGTAGCGAGGTCCGAGCGTCTGTACGCCGCCGGCGCCATCGCGGAGAGGCGGCTCGAGGAAGCGCGGCACGATCTCGAGGTGGCCCGGGCGCAGGCCGCGGCCATGGGTGCCGGCGGAGCCGGAGGCGACTACCGGCTCCGCCTCACCTCGCCCATCGACGGCGTGGTCGCGCGGCGCGCGTTCGTGCCCGGCGGGCGGGTGGACGCCGGCGAGCCGCTCTTCACGATCGTCGATCCGCGGACGGCGTGGCTGCGGGTGCAGGTCCCGGCCTCCGAGGCATCGTCGATCCCCGGGGACGCCCGGGCGACGTTCACTGTGGAAGGGACCGACGCGGTGCGTGAGACCGCCGGACTGGTTTCGGTGGGCAGCGTGCTGGACCCGCAGTCGCGGACCGTACCGGTGGTCTTCGAGGTCGCGGACGCGGGCAGCCTCTTCACTTTCGGCCAGCTCGCGCGTGCGGCGGTGCCGGTGGGCGGCGAGGTGACCGGCGTGGTGATTCCGAACCGCGCCGTCGTCGATGACAATGGCACCCCGGTGGCCTACGTGCAGGCGGGCGGCGAGACGTTCGAGCGCCGCATCCTCACTCTGGGCGCCACCGATGGCACCCGGACGCACGTCGTGGCCGGGATCCGGCCCGGCGAGATGGTGGTGACGACAGGCGGCTACCAGGTGCGCCTCGCATCCATGTCCGGCGGCGAGTTCGCCGGCGGCCACGCCCACTGAGGGGGCCGGAATGCTCGATACGGTAATCCGCTGGTCGATCCGGAACCGGCTGCTGGTCGTCGCTGCCGCGGGCCTCCTCCTGGTCGCGGGGACGATCACCGCCACCCGGATGCCCGTGGACGTTTTCCCCGACCTCACCGCGCCCACGGTGACCGTGCTGACGGAAGCCCACGGGATGGCGCCGGAAGAGGTCGAGACGCTCGTCACGTTCCCCATCGAGACGGCGGTGAACGGCGCCACCGGCGTCCGCCGGGTACGGTCCTCGACCTCGCAGGGGATCAGCATCGTGTGGGTGGAATTCGACTGGGGCACCGACATCTATCGGGCCCGGCAGATCGTGAACGAGAAGCTCCAGCTCGTGGCGGGCTCGCTGCCGACCGGGGCCGGTCCCCCCGTCCTCGCGCCCATCTCGTCCATCATGGGTGAGATCATGCTCATCGCCATCACGGGGGAGGAGGGCGTGTCGCAGATGGAGATGCGCTCGGTGGCGGACTGGACCGTGCGCCGCCGGCTGCTCTCGGTGCCGGGCGTCTCCCAGATCATTCCGCTCGGCGGAGAAGTGCGGCAGTACCAGGTCCTCGTGCACCCGGCCCGGCTCGCGGCCTACGACGTCACCCTGGAGGACGTCCTGCGCGCCGCGGGGGCGTCGAACGTCAACGCCTCCGGTGGCGTGTTCATGGAGGGTGGGCAGGAGTACCTGATCCGCGGCACCGGGCGGGTCCGCGTCATCGAGGACATCGCGAACACGGTGGTGGCCGTGCGGGGCGGAACCCCGGTGCTGATCGGCCACGTCGCGGACGTCCAGATCGGGCCCGGGGTGGCCATCGGGCGGGGCTCCGCGAACGCCACGCCAGCCGTCATCCTGTCCGTCCAGAAGCAGCCGGACACCAACACCCTCGAGCTGACCAGGCGCATCGACGCGACGCTCACCGACATCGAGGAGACCCTGCCTCCGGGCATCGGGATCAATCGGGGGATCTTCCGGCAGGCGAGCTTCATCGAGACGGCGGTGGACAACGTGCTGGAAGCGCTCCGGGACGGCGCGATCCTCGTGGTCGTCATCCTGTTTCTCTTCCTGTGGAGCTTCCGCACCACCTTCATCTCCGTCATGGCGATCCCGCTGTCGCTCGTGGCGGCCGTGTTCGCGCTGAAGCTGTTCGGCATCACCATCAACACCATGACCCTGGGCGGCATGGCCATCGCCATCGGCGCGCTCGTGGACGATGCCGTGATCGACGTCGAGAACGTCTTCCGCCGGCTCCGGGAGAACCGTCACCTGCCCGCGGCGGAGCGTAGGCCGGTCTACGACGTCGTCTTCCTGGCGTCCAAGGAGATCCGGGCGAGCATCGTCACCGCCACGTTCATCATCACCATCGTCTTCGTCCCGCTCTTCTTCCTGAGCGGGATCGAGGGCCGGATGCTCCGCCCGCTGGGTCTCGCGTACATCGTCGCGATCATGGCGTCGCTCGTCGTGGCGTTGACGGTGACGCCCGCCCTTGCGGCCTACCTGCTTCCGTCCTCCCGCGCCCTGGAAACGGACTACGAGAGCTGGATCGTCCGGAAGCTGAAGGCGGGGTACGCCCGAACGCTGGAGCCCGTGCTTCGTCACCCGAGGGTGGTCGTGGGCGGCGCCGGCGTTCTGGTGGCGGCCGCGCTCGCCGTGGTGCCCGTGCTCGGCCGCTCGTTCCTGCCGGAGTTCCAGGAGGGCACGCTCGTCATCAGCGCCATCACGCTGCCGGGCACGTCGCTGGATCAGTCCGACGCGCTCGGCCGCCGGATCGAGGAGATCCTCCTGGACCATCCCGCGGTGGTCGAGACCGCGCGCCGGACCGGGCGCGCCGAGCTGGACGAGCACGCCCAGGGCGCCAACGCCGCCGAGATCGACGTCCGGCTCGACCTCGAGGGCCACGACTACGATGCCGTGGTCGAGGAGCTGCGCCGCAATCTCGGCGCGGTCCCCGGCACCCAGATCACGATCGGTCAGCCCATCGGTCACCGCATCGATCACATGCTGTCCGGCACGCGGGCCAGCATCGCGATCAACCTGTTCGGCCCGGACCTCCAGGGGCTCCGTACCCTGGCGGCGCAGGTGGAGGCGGTCGTGAGCGACGTGCCGGGCACGGCCGACGTGGCCGTCGAGCAGCAGGCGGACGTCCCCCAGGTCCGTGTGGCCATGGACCGGATCGCCACGGCGCGTTATGGAATCACGCCCCACCACCTGGCTGAAGCCATCGACGTCGCGTTCGCGGGCGAGGTGGTGTCGCAGGTGCTGGAGGAGCAGCGGAGCTTCGACCTCGTCGTGCGCTTCGCCGCGCCGTACCGCGGCAGCCTGGACGCGATCCGGAGCGCCCGCATCAGCACGCCCGCTGGCGGCCAGGTCCCGCTGGGGTCTCTGGCCGACGTGCGGCGCGATGTGGGGCCGAACATGATCTCCCGCGAGAACGTGCAGCGGAAGATCGTCGTGCAATCCAACGTCGCGGGGCGCGACGTTGGCAGCGTCGTCGAGGACATCCGGGAGCGGGTGCGCCGTGAGGTGACACTGCCCCGGGGTTACTACATCGAGTACGGCGGCCAGTTCGAGTCGGCGGAGGAGGCCACGCGGCGCATCACGCTGCTGTCGCTGGTCTCTCTCGCGGCCATCCTCCTGCTCCTCTACATGGAGTTCCGCTCGGTCCGGCAGGCGCTCCTCGTGATGGTGAACCTGCCGCTGGCCCTCGTGGGCGGCGTGTTCGCGGTGTTCCTCACCGGCGGCGTCCTGAACATCGCGACGCTGGTCGGCTTCATCACGCTCTTCGGCATCGCCGTCCGGAACGGCATCCTCATGGTGTCCCATTACAACCACCTGCTGGCCGAGGGCGAGTCGCTCCGGGAAGCCGTCTGGCGCGGCTCGATGGAGCGGCTGAACCCCGTGTTCATGACGGCTCTGACCGCCGGGCTCGCACTCCTGCCCCTCGCCCTGGCCGGCGGGGAACCCGGCAACGAGATCCAGAGTCCGCTGGCCGTGGTGGTCCTGGGCGGGCTCCTGACCTCGCTGGCGCTGAACATGGTGGTGGTGCCGGTGCTTTACCTCCGCTACGGCGCGGCCGCCCGCCATGATCCTCGCCGCGTCGGCGACGTGGCATCAGCGGCTCAGTGATCCCGGGTGCCGACTCGGCCCTGGCCACGGCCGCCGCTCTCGGGATCCTCCACGGGCTGGAGCCCGGCCACGGCTGGCCGGTGGCCGCGGTCTACGCCCTCGCCCGCCGCCGACGGTGGCTCTCCGGCACCGCCGCCGGGGCCATCATCGGCAGCGCGCACCTGGTCAGCTCGTTCGCGGTGGTCGCCGTGTTCGCGCTCCTGGACGGCTGGCTCGGCATCACCGAGCTCCCCTGGATCGAGCGGTTGGCCGGCCTCCTGCTCCTGGCGATGGCCTGGTGGGAATGGCGGCGCGGCCATGATCACGGTCATGCCCATGACCACGGCCACGACCACCATCACGCCGCGGACGGGCCCGGCGACCGGGGCTTGTGGGGCATCACGGTCTTTGCGTTCCTGCTCGGCTTCGCCCACGAGGAGGAGTTCGCGATCCTGGCCCTCTGCACCGGGGCGGCATCGTGCTGGGTGGTGATGGGGGTCTACGCCGTGGCGGTGGCCGGGATGATCCTGGCGCTGACGCTGGCGTCCATCGCCACTTTCAACCGCCTGGAGGACCGCCTCGAACGGTGGAAGCACGTGCTCCCGCGGATCAGCGCCGCTATTCTCGGGCTCATGGGACTCCTGTACCTGTTCGGCGCGATATGAGGCCGGCCACAACTCCTACCCGGAGGAGACGATGAACAGACGGATGCTGGTGATTTGCTGTGCGGGTCTGCTCGTCCAGGTCGCGGCCTGCGAACCGGCTTCCACACCCGAGTCCAGGGTCGAGGCCGATGGCGCAGGCTCGGTCACGACGCAGGAGGTCGACTGGAATACCGTGGATGCGGCGATGGGACGGTGCATGTTGATTGGGTGGGGAGCTCAACGCCAGGAGGCCAGTCGCTTTTATAAGATCACACGCACAGGGGTAGGTT
>DATLFF010000419.1:0-5089 GCA_035524915.1 Gemmatimonadota bacterium
ATGACAGACCCGCTCCGAGCCATCGGGGCGAACGACGCGGACCTCGTAGCTGAACGGCTGGTGGTCCGCCATCGCCCGCTCCACGATCGCTTGCACCCTCTCCCGATCCTCGGGGTGGACCGTGGCCATGTACGCTTCTAAGTTGGGCTCGAATGACCCGGGCTCGTAACCGTACAATCGGAAGAACTCATCCGACCAGGTGGCCCGGTCCGCGGGGATATCCCATTCCCAGCTGCCGATCCCGGCGATCCGCTGGGCCTCCTCCAGCCGGGCCTGCTGCTGCGCCCCTGTTAGCGCGGCGCGCTCCACCTCGCTCTCGCCGCCGAGACGTCGGGCGACGCGCGCGAGCAGCTCGCCGACCTTGACGCCCACCCTGCTCATCAGCCGATCCTCGCACGGATCGCCGAGAAGAGCACTTCCTCGTCGGTGATGGGCTTGGCCAGATAGTCGTCGAAGCCCGCTTCCAGCAGCCGCTCCCGGTCGCCGGCCATGGCGTGGGCGGTCAGCGCGATGACGGGGAGGTCCCGGAGCGATGGGTCGGCCCGGATGTGGGCCAGCACCTCCTCGCCGCCCATACCGGGCAGGGAGATGTCGAGTATCACCAGGTCGGGCCGCTCATTGCTCAGCCCGGCCAGCGCTTCCGCCCCGCTCGCGTATTCGGTGATGTGGTAGGTGTCTCCGAGAAGCGACCGCAGGAGCAGTCGATTGTCGGCGTTGTCCTCCACCACGACGATCGTCTTCATGTCGTCGAGTCGAATCCCTTCCGCTCCATGGCGCCCCATTCGGTACGACCCTGCAAGTAGCGAACCGCGCCCCGGACGCGCCAGAGGGCGGTGACCTGGCGGAAGCCGAGATTCTCGAGGAACGCCCAGGTGAGGAGCCGGACCCGGTTGCCGAACCCGGTATAGCGCCGGAAGCTGAGCTCTTCGAGGAGGAGGCTGAACAAGGAGAGGACGATCCCGATGGCGTAGGCGACCAGGAAGAAGAGGAGGGCGAACCGGAAGTCGAGGACGCCGATGAGCAGGCCCGTCGCCAGGCCAAGGAGGCCGAGGAGCTCGATGACGGGGGAGAGGAGCTCGATGAACAGGAAGTACGGGTAGACCACGAGGCCCACAGCGCCGTAGCGGGGGTTGAACAGCATTCGGCGATGCCGCCAGAGGGCATCGGACAGTCCGCGGTGCCACCGCTCGCGCTGTCGCCCGAGCACGCGCCAGCTCTCGGGCACCTCGGTCCAGGCCACGGGATCGGGGATGAAGGCTACCTGGTGGGGCCCGCCGTGCTCGTACCCGTGGCGACGGAGCCGCACCACGAGCTCCATGTCCTCGCCGACCGAGTCGTGAAGGTACCCGCCGGCGTCGACCACGGCTTCGCGCCGGAAGAGGCCGAACGCGCCGGAGATGATGAGGTTCCCCCCGAGCCGGTTCCAGCCGAGGCGCCCGAAAAGGAATGCCCGCAGGTACTCCACCACCTGGATCCCGGGAAGCGCCGCCCGGGGCGCGCGGGCCCGCGTTACGCGACCCTGCTCCACGTCGCAGCCATTGGCCACGCGGATCGTCCCGCCGGCGGCCAGCAGACGATCCTCGGAGAGGAAGGGCTGGACCAGCCGCTGGAGCGCATCCTCCTCGATCAGGGTATCCGCGTCGATGACACAGGCCAGCTCGCCGGTAGCGAAGTTGAGTGCCGCGTTCAGCGCGTCCGCCTTGCCGCCGTTCTCCTTGTCGACGACCACCAGCTGCGGGTGGGTCCGCGAGCGGTAGGCGACCCGCACCGGTTGCGCATCCAGCCGCCGCCGGTGGACGGCAGAGATGGCGACGAGCTCGAAGGCGTCCTCCAGAACCTCCAGGGTGCGGTCGACGGAGCCGTCATTGACCACAACAACCTCGAGATTCGAATAGTGCAGCGAGAGGAGCGCGCTGACGCTCGCGACGACGGTGGCCTCCTCATTGTGGGCCGGAGCGAGAACGCTGATGGTGGGGACCAGCGGGGAGGACAGAATGCGCTCCATGGACCGCCCACGTGTGTGTAGCACCACCTGCCGCAGCTCGACTGCGGCCGCGACCAGGAGGATCCCGTAGACGACGTTGACGAGGAAGAAGTATCCGAGGACCGCCCACTCGAATCCGACCAGACCCGCGACCACCAGCTCCAGGAAGGTCATGGCTCCGCCCCGTGCGTGTCGGGGAGCGCAAGCGTCAGCCGCGCCATGTCGGCGGCGAAGGGATCGCCTTCCCGGGTGGCCCGACGCAGCACCAGCTGACCGGGCGAGCCCATAGCTCGGAGCGCCAGCCCCGCTTCGCGTCGGACGTCCCAGCTCTCGTCCCCAAGACGCCCGCCCACCTCCGGCGCGGCCGGCCAGTACCCGAGATTGCCCAACGCCCGCACCGCCGCCGCTCGAACGCGGGCCACCGGATCGTCGAGCAGCTCCTCGGCGCGGGTGACGGCATCCTCCCCGCCGACCAGTCCGAGCAGCGCGACGGCGCGGGCTCGAACCCCCGGGTCCTCGGCCCGACTCAGCCGGAGGGCGGGCGGGATGAAGCTCGTGTCCCGGATCCCCGCCGCCACATCGAGGAGCCGGGTGGTCCCGGCCCGTGCGCTCCCCGACGACGGGGTCCGGGCAAGTCGCTCGGCGATGGCCCCCACCACCGGGGTCCCCACCCGCAGGACAGCGTCCGCCGCGGCGAACCGTGCACCCGAGTCCGGATCGTCCAGGAGATCGAGGAGAGCCTCCAGGACCGCGGGGCTCGGCTGCCCGACGGCCCACTCCGCCGCCTGCGTGCGGACGTACACGCTCGGGTCCCGCAACAGCGAGGTCATGGCCCCCTCACCGCCGCCGAGAAGGGTCAGGACGTCAGCGCCGCGGAGCCGTCGGGACCACCTCATGCTCCCGCAATCCGCTTCCGCGCGCTGATACAATCCCGTGGTCCTGGCCAGCTCCGCGAGGAGTGATCGCTGGCGGCCGGAGATCTGGCGTCCGACACGCGCGAGCAGCAGCATCTGGCGGTTGAGCGACAGGGATCGGACGGCCGCCTCCGTTTTCGCCGCAATTCGGCCGTCGGCCAGATCCTGGACGAGCCGAGCCCGCGCACGCTCGACGGCCGGCTCGGTAATGCGTGCCCGCCAGGTCTTCCACAGGCCATGGGCCGACCATACGGCGAGGAGGAGCACGACCAGCACGCTGTTCAGGACCAGCGCCAGCTCGACAAGTTGCTCCTCGATCATGGCATCACCCCATGAGGGCGCGCTGGAGCCGGTGCATGAGGACCGGCATGCTGAATGGCTTCGCCACGTGGTCGGTGGCGCCGAGCTCGAGGGCCTTGAGCACTTCCGATTCCATGGCATGACTGGTCAGCATGAGAACCCGGGTCCGTCGCAGGACACCCTCACGACGCAGCCGGCGGAGCACCGCCGTTCCGTTCAGGCCGGGAAGACCCACATCCAGGAGGATGGCCCGGCCCGAGACGGCCGGAGGGTCGCCGATCAGCGCCGCAGCGGCGTCAGCCCCGTCGGCGAAGCGCTCCACGCTGTAGCCGCGGAGCCGCAGCGTGTGGTCGAGGAGGTCGGACAGGGCGGCGTCATCGTCCACGATCACCACGTCCACGTGTCGTTCGGCGCGCCCGTCCCCGCCGTGGCCGGCGTTGTCACTCGCCAACGGGAGCGACGACCGTAGTCGCACCCGGTCCAGCTGGCCGTCCACACGGGCCAGCAGCTCAGGGCCGACGATGGGGCGGGCCACGACGTCGTCCGCGCCGGCGGAGAAGGCACGGCGGATCGATTCCTCGTCATGGCGCGGGATCGACAGGAGAATGGGGAAGGCCGGGTCCGCGCACCGCTCGCGAACGGCCCGGCAGCGGTTGTAGGCAGCGTCGGTATCGGCGTCGTCATCGATGTGCAGGACCAGCACGTCCACCTCGGCGGAAGGGTCCGTCTCCGGGTCATCGGTCGCTACCGCCACCACGTCGACGCCGCCGCCGGCAAGGGTCGTGCGAGTAGCGGCGGGGACGCCGGCGTCCACGCCGACGCGACGCTGCCGCGGCTCCTCGGCCGGCGGGTCCGGCCCTTCCGGCTCCTCCTCCAGGTTGCCCCGGGCGGGAGCCGGGATCGGCGCAGGGCCCTGCTCGAGCGTGCGGTCCAGCCCGAGGACGAGCTCGGAGAGCCGCACGGCCACGGACCGGCCCGGAGGTGACTCGCCCTCGCGTAACAGCGCTTCCGCCTCGCCCGCCAGCACGCTTCCGCCGGCGAAGCCGAAGCTGCCGAGCGTGCCCGTCAGCTTGTGCGCGGCCCTGATGCCGTCCTGGAGCAGGTCGCCGGTGAGGCGGCCCTCCATCAGGGCGAGGGCCACGTCCTCGATGGTACGGACCCGGCCCTCCACCTCCTCGCGCCGCCGCTCCCAGATGCCCTGGATCGTGGTCGGCACCGGCGTCACGGGATCCGGCGCGGGCGCCTCGGCTTCGGGGTCGTCGTTCCAGCCCACCATCCGCGCGAACTGCTCCGGGAGAAGGGGAAAATCGAACGGCTTGGCCACCGTCCCGCTGACGCCGAGCTCCCGCCAGCGATCCGCGGCCACAGACTTGGAGCCCCCGGTGAAGAAGACGACCGGGATGTCCCGCGTCGCCGGGTCGCCCTTGAGCGCCGCCACGACCTCGGGCCCCTCCATGCCGGGCATGCTCACGTCGAGCAGGACGCCGTCGGGCGCTTCAGCACGGGCCAGGCGCAGACCCTCCTCCGGATCGCCCGTGCTCAGCACCCGGTAGCCGCCGACGGTGCTGAGGCTCGCCGCCGCAGCCTCACGCATCACGTCATCGTCATCGATGATCAAGATCCGCCTCATGAGGGCCCGGCGCTCTCCCCCGCTTCGTACCGCCCCAGCTCGCGCTCGAGCGAGGCCAGGAGCTCGGCTACACCGGTGAGATGGCCGCCGGCCGCGCGAGACTCGATCTCCGCGCACACCGCGCGGACCCGCGACGCACCGATCTGGGCGCCGCTCGAGCGGAGGGCGTGCGCCGCCCGCTCCACTTCCGCCGGGGCTCCCGTCTCCAGCGCCACCCGGGCGGCCGCGATACGGTCCGGGGCCTGCGACAGGAAGAGCCCC
>DATLFF010000420.1:0-2405 GCA_035524915.1 Gemmatimonadota bacterium
CCGGACGTGGCAGGCGGTCACCGGCACCGATCCGTCCCAGGCCGAGCTCCGAGGGCTGTGGGAGGACCAGGCGAGGAAGGCCCATGTGGTACTCCGACCGGAAGGCCGCACCTTCACCCTGCGGATGGGCGTTGACCCCGAACTCGGCATCACGCCCGTCCTCACCGAGCAGGACGGACTGCTGACATCGTACATCAAGTGCCCGGGCCTGGAGGCCATGGCGCTCGGCTGTGATTTCTCCCGGGAGCTGTCGCCGGCGAGAGGGTGGCCGGTGTGCGCAGCGGTCGAGAGAACCCGCGGTTACGTCCACAGCCGCGCCGAAACCGAGTGAAATCTCGTAATAGCCGCGGTCGCCGCATTCGCTTACGACATCCATCCCGGATACCGAGCGAAATCTCGTAACCGAGGGCGGATACCCCGAGCGCTATCGCCCGCGCAGCGCGCCTCTCACGCCGAGCGCCACCGCGCCGATGACGAGAACGAGACCGATCAGCACGCCGCCGGGCGCGTCATCGAACTCCGCGTAGACGACGAGGGCGCCGCCGAGGGCGGCAAGGGCGGGGATCGCGAGAGCGGTGACCAGGTTGCCGGCAGAGGTTTCCATGAGGTCTCCTATCGAAGGTCAATCGGGTCTCCGAAGCGGCGGTCGCGCCGGTCCCGGGCATCGACAAGTACTTTACGACACAAAGCAGGTGCGCCGCAAGTGGCCCGGAGCCCGAGGTCTCGCCGCACAAGTACGTGGGGGATTCCGCGCAATCGCGCCGGGCTCAGAGGTAGCGTGCGGCGGCCATGGTGAGGACGGCCACGACGAGCAGCCAGGCGACCGCGCGGCTGGCCCGGCCGGACCGTGCCCGGAGTGCCGCGACCTCGGCGCCGATGCGCGCCCGCTCGTCATCGGCCGCGGTCGCGATTCGCGGCGCGAGCTCTGTCATCCGGAGCTGGGCCGATCGCATGACCGTGACCCCGATGAGGAACGCGATGATGGAGGCGACGGCGCCGATCGTCAGGGAGACCCCGTAGCCGCTGCCGAAGAAACGGGGGTGAAACCCGCCGGAGAGCGTCCACATCAGCCAGGCGCCGGAGAGGATCGTCGCCAGGGCGGCGGCCGGGAGCACCTGCATCAGGCGCCCCTTCTGGAGCTCCTGCATGACGCGGCCGCCGTCCGGCCCCGCGCGGCCGACGGCGGGCATGAGATAGAAGGACAGGAAGATCACGGAGCCGGCCCAGAACACTCCCGCTCCGATGTGGATGATGCGCAACGCGAGCATCATGGGTCGTCCTCGCCCGGGGGCGGGTTGAAGTACGCGGAGCCGCCGCGGGTCACCGCGTCCCGCCGGCCCCCACGACATAAGACCGCACCGTCTCCCGCGCCACCTCCGCCCGCCCCCACCACGCCGGCTTGAATCCCCGCCGCGCGTAGATCTCCGCCTGGTCGAAGAAGTGAGGCGACGCGGGGTCCCCGCTCTGGCCGTAGTTGAGCACCGAGAGTGCCCGCGGCGTCGGGCCGAACTCGACGACCTTCACGAACGAGTTGCCGGCCAGTCCGATCCGCGGGCCGGCGGGGCCGTCCACGGGGCGGCTGTAGTAGCTGAAGACGGAGCCGAAGCCGCCATTGGCGCCGCCGACGGGAAGGCTGGGGCGATCGGGGTCGAGGCCGGGCGGCCCGGCGGCCTGGCCGGGGAGGGGGCGCTGATGGCGATTGAGGCGGCCCCAGGCGACGTCGTTGGCGGCGAGGGCGAAGAGGGCTGCGGCGGCGATGGTCGGGAGGTATCGGTCCATGTCCCATCCAACCTAAGCCGCCGGGCTCCCGCGTCGCCATGGCCCGGTTGGCCGCTTGCCTCGCCGCGGGCCCGGGATTATCTCGAAACCCATGCCGCGACCCCACCCGACCGTCGTAGCCGTAATCCTCCCGTTCGCCGTGGCCGCCCTCGGGGGCTGCGACCCCGACCCCGCGGACGTGACTACGAGCGACGACCCGACCGTCCTCTTCGCCGGGGGCCACGTCATCACGATGGACCCCGTGACCAGGGTCGAGGAAGCGGTGGTGGTGCGCGCGGGCAGGGTGTTGGCGACCGGCTCCAGCGACGACATGCGAGGCCTCGCGGGTCCCACCGCCGTCGTAGTGGATCTCGGGGGAGCGACGGTGATGCCGGGCTTCGTCGACCCGCACAACCACGTCTACAACGCGGTCTTCCTGGGCCGGGCGTCCGGCGATGTGGGGACGACGTACGCCGAGGCGCAGGATCGCCTGATCCGGGCGGGCACGACCACCATGGCAAACGGCAACATATGGCCGGACGCGCTGGCGGACTTCCTGACCTTCGTAGACGCCGGCGAGCTGCGCGTCCGGACGAGCGTCTACCCGGGCTACAACGATTTCTGCGGCGGCCCGTGGCCGGACGACT
>DATLFF010000421.1:0-2058 GCA_035524915.1 Gemmatimonadota bacterium
CCCGATCGTGGCCACCCGGGCGTCGAGGTCGGGGTACGACAGCACCATCCACGCCACGAGGAGCCCGACGAGGGTGAGGCCGGTCACCGCGTAGTTCAGCGAGAGCGACCCGAGGAACGCGCCCTCCTCCCGCTCGAAGCGCAGCCCGCACCGCGGGCAGGACTCCACCATCGAGAACCATCGCCGGAAGAGGCCGCCCCGCCCGCACCGAGGGCACTTGCGGAGGAGGGCCCGGCCGAGCATCCGGCCGACCCTCGGACGAGCCTCGTCTGGAGAGGACCGGCCCGTCATGCGTCGATGCCGTGGTGACGAGCCCGCTCCTCCAGCGCCCGCATGTCCGCATCGAGGATCCTCGCCGCGGCCGCCCCCTCGATCGCCAGCCGCGCCTGGCGGCGGACCATCTCGGCCCGGTCCGGGTAGCCCCCCTCCTCCACCATCCGGGCCAGCGGGCCCAGCACGTCGAGGAGGTGGCGCACCACGGCGGGCTGGCTCGCCGCCGAGACGCGGATCTGGCCGAAGGCGAGCTCCACGAAGTGATCGTGCGAGAGCTCGTGCGGGCGGAAGAGACGACGGCCGCGATCGTCGGCGCATCGGTTCCGGGGGAGATCGCGGACCAGCAGGTCCCAGACCACCCCGCCCAGGTGGCTCAGGACCTCGCTGCCCGTGGTCGGATCGTTGATGCCGGTCGACAGGGCCCGCAGGGCGATGTCCGCGAGCTGGCGGATCCCGAAGCCGAGATCCTGCTGCAGCGTCCTCGCGCGTCCGAGCCTGACCGCCTCGCGGGCCTCCTTCGCGGCGCGCTCCCGATCGGAGGGCGGCGGCCAGACCGCGCACAACGGCGCGCCCTTCGGCACGAAGTCCCCCATGTACGTCTCGAGGCGCACGGTGCCTCCGTCGTCGGCCGCGTCGAGCAGCCCCCGGTCGTCTACCTGCTGGACCCATCCGTCCGCCCGCGCGGTGACGACGAACGCGACGTCGGGCGCCTCGGGCGCGTCCTCCGGATCGGGGTCGCGCCCGTCGCTCTCCTCGGGGTCCTGGGCGAGCCGCCGGATCTGGTGGCGCGTCTCGTCGGTGATGCGCGCGATGATCTCGGTGGCGTGCATCGAGTGAGCGGTGTGGTTGATGAACGCCACGATCGCCAGGATCGAGGCGATGCCCAGCAGGAGGCCGAGCGCGACGGACAGGTTCGGGATGATCGGCGTTCCGTTCTCCACGGCACCGCGGACCGCGCGCAGCACCAGGAGGCAATAGGTGAACGTCCCCACGACGAGTCCCAGGACGTGCTTCGTGAACGAGTCCCGGAAGAAGCCGTGCAGTACCCTGGGCGAGAACTGGTTCGAGGCGAGCTGGAAGAGGAGCAGCGAGATCGAGAACGAGATGCCGGCCACGGTGATCGTGGCGGTGGCCACGGTGCTGAGCACGGCCCGGGCGCTGTCGACCGTCGACCGGAAGATCAGCGGGAGGTCCAGCCGGTCCTGGGTGATCCTCTGGTCCACCTCCAGCAGCGCCTGGGCCACGGCCGCGGCGACGATCAGGTAGATCAGTGGGATGAAGAAGAGGTTGCTCCGGAACCCCTCCCACCAGGCGCGGATCCTGACCAGCATCGCCTTGGATGATAGGCCAACGGCCGTATGGAAGGATTGAACCCGGATGAGCTGGGCGCTCGAGACCGCGCAGAACCCGTCGGTGCTCAGGCTGCACGTCCGCATCGAGCTCACCCGGATGACGATCGAGACCTGTCCGCCCGCCGCCCCGCCGGAGATGCTCGAGCCGGTGCTGGTCCTGGACGACGTGCGGTCGGTCGACCTGCATCGCTACCGGGCCCGGATCAACCTCGCGGCCGGCGTCGAGGCCCTGGGCGTGCTGCCGTCGATCGAGCGGCTGCTGGCCGAGCGGATGGGGCCGGCCGAGCCCCTCCCTCCCGAGCCGCCGCCCCAGGCCTACCCGGTGGAGTACGAGGAGCCGCGTCTCGTGGCCGAGAGCCTGGAGATGGCGGGCGACCATCCGATGCTTCGCGCGCTCCTCGAGACCGAGGGCGTGGCCGAAGCGATCCTCGGC
>DATLFF010000422.1:0-2638 GCA_035524915.1 Gemmatimonadota bacterium
ACGTGCGATAGAGCGCCCGCAGGATCGCGTCCGTCATCCGCACCGCGCGCTCGGCGATGAACACCACCTCGAGGCCCACCCGCGTGGCGGCCTCGAGCGCGTCGACCATCACGCTCCGGAGGTGGGCCCGCTTGGAGATCCCGCGGTGCCGCGGAAGCAGCCCGGCGAAGACCGGCACCGCGGCCGGCAGGGTGATCGTGGCCACGACGAAGCCGGTCCAGAGGAGCGGCGAGACCGGCAGGAGCGCCCATCCGGTCACCAGCAGGAGGAAGGTGGACGGGGGCGAGAGCGTGCGGCGGAGGTTGTCCAGCATCTTCCAGCGCGCGATGAGCGGCAGGTCGCGCGTGGCCCGCTCCGCGCGCGGCGGGCCGGACCCGAAGATCCACGGCAGGAGCTGCCAGTCGCCTCGGGCCCAGCGGTGGGAGCGCCGGGCGGCCGTCACGTAATCGGACGGGAAATCGTCGAACAGCTCGATGTCGGTGACCGAGCCGGAGCGGGCGAAGGTCCCCTCGAAGAGGTCGTGGCTGAGGATCGCGTTCTCGGGGACGCGGCCGTCGAGCGCCGTCTCGAACGCGTCCACGTCGTAGATCCCCTTGCCGACGTAGGAGCCCTCCCTGAACAGGTCCTGGTACACGTCCGAGACCGCGGCCGAGTAGGGGTCGATGCCGGCCGGGCCGGAGTGGAGCCGGTGGTACGGCGTGGTCTCGCCGCGCGCGCGGAGGACCGGGGTGATCCGCGGCTGGAGGACGCCGTAGCCGCCCACCACCCGATCCCGCACGGGGTCGAAGCGCGGCCGGTTGAGCGGGTGCGCCAGGGCGCCCACCATGCGGGCCGCCGATCCCGGTGGCATGCGCGTGTCCGCGTCGAGCGCGATCACGTGGCGGACGTCGGGCGGCGCGCTCGTCAGTCCGTCCGCGCGGTCGAGGATGGACGTGTCGCGGCGGCCGCGGAGGAAGCGGTTCAGCTCGTGGATCTTGCCGCGCTTCCGCTCCCAGCCCATCCACCGCCCCTCGGCCGGATCCCACAGCCGGCGGCGGTGGAGGAGGAGGAACCGCGGCGTGCCCGCGGGGCCGGGGCCGTAGCGCTCGTTCAGCTCGCCCAGCCCGCCCGCCGCCACGGCGAGGAGCCGGTCGTCGCCGGGGACGCTTTCGGCGTCGGCGTCTTTCCAGTCGGACAGGAGCGCCAGCGTCAGGTTTGCCTCCGAGTTGGCCAGGTAGTGCCGCTCCAGCGACTCGACCAGGTCGTGGATCTCGACCTCGGAGGAGAGGATGGCGGGGACGGCCACCAGGGTCCGGTGCTCCGGCGGCACGCCGCGCGCGAAGTCGAGCTTGGGGAGCCGCCGGGGCCCGAGCAGCTCGGTCAGGTCGCGATGGATGACCGCGATCGCGAGGTCCGAGGCCGGGACGAGCGCGAACAGGCCGAGCGCCGCGAGCAGGGCGATGGAGACGCCGAGCCCGGCCAGGTACACCATGACGAGCGCCATGAGGAGTCCCGAGACGAGCGCGATCGTCCCCAGGTAGCCCGGCGTGGCGCCGGCGACGAACGCGCGCTTGAGCCACGCGCGGACGGGGACGCGATAGCCGAACTCCCGCTCCGTACTGCGCCGGCCGCGCCGGATCAGGTAGTGCCCGACGTGATCGATGGACGTTCCGGGGGGCGGGACGCCGGCGCCGGCGGCGAGCTCCACCACCCGGCGGGCGACCTCGAGCTCGGCGAGCCTGGAGCCTTGGGCCAGCTCCTCGACCGCGTGGCGGTAGAGGTCGCGGGTGGCGAAGTCCATGCGCGCGTAGATCCCCGCCGGATCCTCCCGCAGCGCGAGCTCGACCAGGCTGACGGACTCGACGAACGTCGCCCAGTCGAAGGCGGCGATCTGGCGCATGCTGGTGACGACGTTCCCCACGGTGGCGTGGGTCGCCACGTGCTCGATCTGGACCCGGCGGACGACCTCCTCGGCGTTGGTCCCGCGGCGGTCCAGCTGGCCCTCCAGCCAGGCCAGGACGGGCACCCCCCACGGCTCGCTCTCGCGGAGGCGCTGGACGAGCCCGGCGGCGAAATCCGGATCGGCCACCTCGTCAGCGTAGGGATCGAGCGCGGCACGCGGCTCCGGCGGCGGGGACGCGCCCAGCCGGTCGGCCAGCTCGCCCGCGCGCGCCAGCTCGCGGCGGGCGTGCAGGATCCCGTCGCCGATCCGCCGCAGGTTCTCGAGCAGGAGGAGCTGGAGGATCGCGGAGAGCGCCCACAGCTCGCCCATCGTGAGCGGCTCCCGCCGCTGGTACGCCTGGATGAACCGGCGGAGGGTGTCGGGGTCGAACCGGCTGTCGGTGTGCGCGACGTAGAACCAGGCGAGCGCGTAGACCCGGGGATGGCGGGCGAGCTCGCCGTGCGTCAGCCGGGGCAGCTCCCGCAGGTAGCTCGGCGGGAGCCCGTCGCGGACGGAGCGGACCTGCTCGTCGGCCACGTGGATGTTGTCGATCAGCCACTCGGCCGCCGGCGAGATCGCCTGGGCCCGCTCCACCACCTCGGCCAGCGTCTCGTACGCGCCGCGGAGCGCGCGCTCGTTCTCCTCGAGCCGACGCAGCAGCGGGGCCCCGCCCCGCCGCCGCACCTCGACCCGGTCCGTGCGGGCCAGGCCCTCGGC
>DATLFF010000423.1:0-3456 GCA_035524915.1 Gemmatimonadota bacterium
TCGGGCCGGCCTCGAGCTGGCCCGCCGCAGCCTGCGGAGCAACGAGGGATCCGCGCTCGGCGACGACCTCTCCAGGATCGTCCGGGAGATCGAGGAGGACCGCGAGACGCTGGAGGAGCTCATGGAGCTCGCCGGCGTCCGTCGCGCGTCGGTCAAGGAGGGCGGCGCCTGGCTCGTCGAGCGCCTCGGACGCCTCAAGATGAACGGCCGGATCGTAGGGTACTCCCCCCTGAGCAGGCTGGAGGAGCTCGAGGGGCTCCGCCTGGGCATCGAGGGGAAGCGCTCGCTGTGGACGAACCTCTCCGAGGTGCGTTCGGAGCTTGAGGCCTGGGAGGACGTGGACTTCGCCTCCCTCATCGCCCGGGCCGAGGGTCAGATCGAGCTCCTGGAGAAGCATCGGGTGGAGACCGTCCGCCGGGCGTTCCTCCAGCCCTCGGCCGCCTGACTACAGCGAGAACCCCTCCGGGTAGAAGATCCGCGTGACGAGGAGGAACGTCGCCGGCGGCAGCCCCACCGCCATCGCCAGGCCCAGGTAGCGGAACCGCGGCCGGAGCCAGGCCACCACGGCGAGGACCGCCCACGCGAGCTGGAGCCCCATTAGGACGAGCCATCCCGTGTCGGCGCGGTCCTGACACTCCGGCGTCGAGCACGAGACGCCCATCGACGAGATCAGCGACAGGAAGATCCACACCCCCATCCACGTGAAGGCGACGCCCGCGAGCACGCGGAGCCACCGAGGGGCTGTCGTGGCCGTGTCGGTCACCCGGCCATTCTCCGAAAGGCCGGACCCACTCGCAACGACTCGCATCTCAGGATGCTGTATGAACGGGGCATGGAGCGCTACGGCGTTGCGATCATCGGAGGGGGCATCCTGGGGCTGGCGACCGCCGTGGACATCCTGGAACGAAGACCCGGGCTGCGTCTCGTCGTTCTTGAGAAGGAAGCGGAGCTCGCGCTCCATCAGAGCGGGCGCAACTCGGGAGTCGTCCATTCGGGGATCTATTATCGCCCCGGCTCACTCAAGGCGAGGCTCTGCCGGGAGGGGACGGACCTCCTGGAGCGTTTCGCCGTTGAGCACGGAGTCCCCTACCGCGTGTGCGGGAAGCTGGTCGTGGCCGTGGAGAAGGGAGAGCTGGGGCGTCTCCGCACGCTCTCGGAGCGCGCACTCGCGAACGGCGTTCCCGACGTCCGGGAGATCGGTCCCGAGGAACTCCGAGAGATCGAGCCCCACGTCACCGGCATCCGCGCGCTCCACTCCCCCACGACGGCGATCACCGACTTCCGCCGGATCGCGCTGGCGCTCGGGGACGAGGTCCGCGCTCGCGGCGGCACGATCCTCCTCCGTAGCGCCGTGCGCTCGATCCGGTCCCAGGGGCCGCGACATCTCCTGAAGACGGCGCGGGGGACGCTGGAGGTGAGCGGCTTGATCAGCTGCGCTGGGCTCCAGTCGGACCGAGTCGCCGCCATGTCGACCGGAGACCGGGCCCAGCGCATCGTGCCCTTCCGCGGCAGCTACCAGCGATTCACGGAGGACGCCCGCGGGCTGGTTCGTCACCTCGTGTATCCGGTGCCCGATCCCGACCTTCCGTTCCTGGGCGTGCACTTTACGCCGCGGCTCGACGGCGAGGTGTGGGTCGGGCCCAGCGCCGTGCTGGCCCTGGCCCGCGAGGGGACGAGGCCCTGGCAGGTGCGCCCGGGGGACCTCGGCGCGACTCTCGGCTTCGCGGGATTCTGGAGGCTGGCGGGCCGGCATTGGCGAACCGGCGCGGGCGAGATCCGCCGAGACCTGAGCAAGCGGGCCTTCCTTCGGGAATGCCGGCGGTACCTCCCCGAGCTCCGTCGCGAGCAGCTCCTCCCGGGACCGTTCGGCGTGCGGGCCCAGGCCGTCAACAAGGATGGCACACTTGAGGACGACTTCTCCCTGCTCGAGGGCGAGGGGATGATCCACGTGCGGAACGCCCCCTCGCCGGGAGGCACAGCCTCCCTGGCCATCGGCAAGCTACTCGCCGACCGGATGATCGCTCGGTTGGATGCCGACTAGGGCACACGATACCCGGCGGGGTTCGTCTCCCGGTCGGACTACAGTGCCGTCAATGGGTGGCCCTCACGGCTTCGAGTTCTCCCAGTACGGTCGGGACATCGTCATCACCCACCATGGGAGGCGGGCCGCGACCCTCCGCGGAGACGCCGCGGCGCGCTTCCTTCGAGACGTCGAACGGGGCGACCCTCAACAGGTCATGGCCCGCGCGACGGGCGACTACAAGCGTGGGAACGAACGGCAGGCGCGGAAGCACCCCCGCAACCGCTGAGCGATCCACGACAAGGTCCCGGTCAGGGCGGATCGTTCGGCCCTAGCGGGCAGTCCTCCCAAAGCGCACCATGGATGAGATGCCCGGCGATCATCCGCGAGCGGGAGGGACGGAGCGATGGCGACGCGCACTTGGACTCAGTTCCTGGTCGTAACCGCGACGGCGATGCTTGTCGCGACGCTCACTCCCGCCGCTCACGCGACACCGACCGCGGCAGACAGGTCCTCCCCCACGTCGAGGGCGGGAGCCGGGTACAAGGACGTCGGACACGATCCCGACGACAGGGCGATCGTGGGCCACGATCCGGACATCCGGCGGACGAGCAGGCGCGTGTACCCGACCGACCGTGGTCGCGCCCTCAAGATCAAGGTTCACGCTTATGAGGAGCTGGGATTGTGGTGGTTCATGGAGATCCTCCTCGACTCGCGAGGCGGGCCCGAGTACGACTACGAGATGCACATCATCAACGCCGACTTGAACGGCGCGTTCTGTGTCGTCCAGGCCAGACGGGAGGGGCACCGTCAAGAAGGGCGGTTCCAGCAGAAGAGAACCTGGACCGCGTGCCGGGTCCGGGCGGGGTTCGTCCACCCCACGAAGCGCATTCGTTGGCGGATCGTTTCGGAGTCGGGCGACGAGGAACCGGAAAGCGTCACAGAGCGTGCGCCTGATCGAGGATGGTACGAGTAGCATCCGCAGATATGGACGCGAACCTCCGTCCGCTCGTGCAGGCCCCCGGGCATCAGGTCACACGGTCCAGGGTTCTACACGTTCCCACGGATGGCCGACCGCGACTCCGGGTGCGCACCGGCCCTCGGGTACCAGGACCGTGGATTCGGCGGGAACAGGGCCAACATCTATCCTCATCGCCTATTGGGACAAGGCGACCGGCTTGCCCCTCGACGCCCGACGGTGGGAGTGTGACGGTGCCAGGAAGCAGAAGAGGGCCTCGTCAGAGGCCCTCTTCTGCTCGTCGGGCCGGCGAGATTTGAACTCGCGACCTCTTGACCCCCAGTCAAGCGCGCTACCAAGCTGCGCCACGGCCCGTGGGCACAGTGTACCGCTCGATCACCGGGAGCCGCGACGCTTGCGGCGGCGGAAGATCAACCGGATCGGCGCTCCCCGGAACCCGAACGCCTTGCGCAGCCTG
>DATLFF010000424.1:0-2471 GCA_035524915.1 Gemmatimonadota bacterium
CGACCTCTGGGTTATGAGCCCAGCGAGCTACCAGACTGCTCCACCGCGCACCCCGATGCTACCAAGGGCCCGACGGGCCGTCTACCGGAGAGGCGAGACGGGGGTGCCGGCCCCGCCCGTGGCCGGCTCCGTCTCCCGAGCGGACTCCTCCGCCAGCGGCAGCTCGATGCGGAACCGCACGCCGTGGGGGATGACGGGCTCGCAGGTGGCCCGTCCGCCGTGAGCCTCCGCGATCGCGGACACGATCGAGAACCCCAGCCCCACGCCCCCGCGCTGGCGCGACCGCGACGGGTCCACCCGGAAAAAGCGCTCGAAGACCCGAGCCGCGTCCTCCTCGTCGATGCCGGGACCGTCATCGGAGACCTCCACCACCGCGAGGCCGTCCTCCCTCCCCACCAGGGCCCGAACCCGAGTGCCGCTCGGCGTGTGCTCGCGGACGTTCGACAGCAGGTTGTCGAGGAGCTGCCGGAGTCGCAGCTCGTCCCCCAGGACGATGACCGGCCCGCCCTTCGCCGCCAGCGCGATGCGGCGCTCCTGGTCGAGATCGCGGGCGGCCTCCACCGCCTCCGCGACGATCGTGGCCAGGTCGAGGGTGGCCAGCTCGATGGGGCTCTCGACGGAGTCCGGCTGGTCGAGCCTGGCCAGCAGCAGCAGCTCGTCCACGAGCTCCGCCATCCGCCGGGACTCGGTCTCGATCTGGCGCATGGCCTTGGCCAGATCCTCGGGACGCTCGGACGCGCCCCGCCGGAAGAGCTCGGCGTACCCCTGGATCGAGGTCAGCGGGGTCCTGAGCTCGTGGGAGGCGTCCGCCACGAACCGCCGGAGACGGTCCTGCGACGCCTGCCGCTCCTCGAACGCCGTCTCGATCTGCGACAGCATCGTGTTGAGGGCGGCACCGAGTCGCCCCACCTCGGTCCGGTCGTCGGCGGGGGCCACGCGCGTGGAGAGGTCGCCGGCGGCGATCGCGCCCGCCGAGTCGGCGATGCGATCCAGTGGGCGCAGGCCCCGGCGGATGACGAAGAAGCCCAGGAGCCCCACCGCCACCAGGACCCCCACGGTGACGCCGGCCTCGATCAAGACGAGACGATGAAGGGTGGAGGCGGGGTTCGTCAGCGGGATGGCCACGAGGACGGTCCCGCCTCCCGTGAGAGCGTCGACCAGCACCCGGTACCGGGCGGGCCCCTCCACGGCCTCGACCGTGAAGCGGGTGAAGGATGGGCCCCCGCCCCCCGCGGACCCTGGGAGGTCGGCGGGGATCCTGGGGGGCGCGATCTGGGGCCTGCGAAGCGGCGCGGCCACATCCTGCCCGAACGAGGTGACGTAGTCGCGTTGGAGCGCGCCCTCCTCACTGAGGTAGGCGAAGTAGGTCCCCGGCGGGAAGATGGTGGCCGGCCGCCCGCGCTCGAAGACCGCTGCGCCATCCGTCGAGGCCTCGGTGGTCAGGCCTAAGACGCGGGGCGCCGCCCACATCCCGCTCTCGAGCTGATCGTCGACCCGTCCGTAGAGGAACGAGCCGAGGAAGCGGTAGACGGCGAAGTCCGCGATCAGCATGGCGGCCGCGACGAGGCAGAGCGTGCCGATCAACACACGTCCCCGAACCGACATGGGATCAGCCGCTAGGAGGTCGCAGCGTATAGCCGACCCCGCGGACCGTGTGAAGCAGCTTCGGCTCCCTGCGATCGATCTTCTTGCGCAGGTAGCTCACGTAGGTCTCCACGACGCTCGCGTCTCCCTGGAAGTCGTAGCGCCAAACGTGGCTGAGGATCTGGGACTTCGAGACCACGCGCCGCGGGTTGAGCATCAGGAAGCGCAGGAGGTTGAACTCGGTCGGCGACAGCTCGATCGGCTCGCCGCCGCGCCAGACCTCGTGCGTATCCTCGTCCATCTCCAGATCGGCCACGGCCAGCCTCCGCGCGACGAGGTCGGCGTTGCGGCGGAGCACCGCCCGGACGCGGGCCACCAGCTCCTCGAGGCTGAAGGGCTTGGTCACGTAGTCGTCGGCCCCGTCGAGCAGTCCCCGCACCTTGTCCTCGGTGGCGTCCCGAGCGGTGAGGAACAGGATGGGGATGTCGGAGCCCTCCGCGACGAGGCGCTGCTGGATCTCGAACCCGTCTCCGTCGGGTAGCATCACGTCGAGCACCAGGAGATGCGGGCGGAAGGATGTCGTCGCCTGGAGCCCTCCCGGCCGGTGGCCGCCACCTGCACGCTGAACCCTTCGTACCTGAGCACCGTGGCCACCAGGTCGGTGATGCCGGGGTCGTCGTCGATGACCAGGATGCGGGCCGGAGCCTGCTCGGCCGGCTCGGCCGACGACTCGCTACCGCGGACTGAAGCGAGCCCGGGCATTCAGCGCATTTCCACCTCCCTCTGGGCCGGGCCCCCCGACCCCCTCCGCGCGACAGTCCCTCCATGCGCGTCCTGCTCGTTCTCGGTCTTGCGCTGACCGCCGCGTGCTCCTCGTCGCCCGCGGG
>DATLFF010000425.1:0-10677 GCA_035524915.1 Gemmatimonadota bacterium
CGGCCCTTCCCGAACGTCGATGAACGGAAATGGACCGTATCGACGGGTGGGGGTGTGGAGCCTGTCTGGTCTCCCACGGGTCGTGAGTTGTTCTACATGAATGGGACAGCGATGATGGCCGTGGCCATCGAGGTCCAGGGCGCGACGTTGGACGCGGCGGCGCCGGAGCTGTTGTTCACCGGTCCGTTCGAGACGGGGTCCCCCGCATTCGACATCTCGCCCGACGGCACGTATTTCGTGATGGTGGAGGCCGATCCCGACGCGAAGCCGACCCAGATTCATGTCGTCCTCAACTGGGCCGACGAGCTGAAACGGCTCGAAACCTCGTCCCGGTAGCGTGCGACAGCCCCCGGCGCGGCGCGCGCGCGCCGCTCTGTGTAGGTTCAACGCGTGAGATCCGCTCTCGTCCTCCTGGTCGCCGCGATCGTGGGCGCCTCGCTCCTCTCCGGGGGACCGGCGTCCGCCCAGTCCCTGATCGCCCTCGGCGAATCCATCGACCTCGATTACGCCGGGTCGGCCGCCGGCGTTCCGTATCCCGGCGCCCGCGTCGACCAGGTCTACCTCCACGTTTCCGTCGGCGAGCGGAGAATCACGGTGTACCGGGACGACGAGCCGATCCACCGCTTCCCGGTGGGCGTGGGCAAGGGCGGCACCCTCCAGCGGCTGGACGGCACGGCCTGGGAGTGGGACACGCCGACCGGGATCTTCGAAGTGGGGCGGAAGAAGGAGGACCCCGTGTGGTACCGGCCGGACTGGTACTACCTGGAGCGGCGCCTTCCGATTCCTCCCGAGTACGCCGACGAGCGCTACGCCCGGGGGATGCTCGGGGACTACGCGCTCTACATCAGCGACGAAATCGCGATCCACGGCACGTACGACGAATCTTCCGTCGGCCGCGCGTCCAGCCACGGATGCCTCCGGATGACCAACGCCGACATCGCCGTGGTGTTCCCGCTGGTCGTGGTGGGGACGCCGGTCATCATCACGCCCTGAGCCCGCGGGTGGGAGCGCCCGGATGGAGAAGCTGAGGGTGAGGACGGATCGCAAGCGGGTCCTGGTCGACGTCACCGACCGGGTGGCGGAGGCGGTCCGGGCGAGCGGGGAGCCCGACGGCGTGTGGATGGTCTACGTCCCCCACACGACCGCCGGGATCACGATCAACGAAGGGGCCGACCCGGCGGTGGCGCGCGACGTCCTGATGGCGTTCGAGCGGCTGGCCCCCGAGGACCTGCCGTACGAGCACGCCGAGGGGAACTCTCCGGCCCACGTGATGTCGTGCCTTGCCGGGGCGTCCGCGCTGGTGGCATTCGAGAGCGGCGAGCCGCGCCTCGGGACCTGGCAGTCGATCTTCTTCTGCGAGTTCGACGGCCCGCGGTCGCGGGAGCTCTGGTTGAAGAGGCTCTAGCGCAGTGAGTCTAGCGGCGCACCCGGCCGAGGAGCCGGGCGATCCGGCCGCGGCGCCGGGTGGGCTCATTCGCGCCGGCCCCGGTCCACGGCAGGGTAGCCGGCGACACGAGGCGGTCCGCTTCGCCGAGCACGTGGTCGGCGCCGGGGAGCATCTGCCGGACCTCCATGAACAGCCCGTCGTTGAGCTCGGCGCTGGTGTCGCCGTAGTTCGAATTGAAGATGTGCTCGGCGCGCGCCTGCCGGACCCGGTTCCGCACCTCGAACACGATCGAGTGAGCCGTTCGGATCTCCTCTTCCAGCGCACTCGGGAGGTAGCGCTGCAGTCCCGTCCGGTAGAGGTCGTCGTGCGCCTGGCTCGAGAACGACCCCACGATCGTGACCGCCCAGTCCCACACGTCGAGCCGCGCGTGATCGGTCCGCTCGAGCGCCACTATCAGATCGCGCAGGACGCGCAGGTTGTTGCTGATCTCGCGGTTCACGTGCTCGACCAGCACCGTGAGGAACTCGCGGTCGTGCTCCTCCCGGGAGCGGCGCCCCTCGCCCACCTGCCAGCGGACGATCCCGAGCGTGGCGAGACCGCCCAGGAGCACGCCGTAGAACGTCCCGACGAGGTTCGACCACTCTTGGATGAGCGCGCCGTAGAGCGCTCGGAATACCGCTAGGATCACGTCCATGCGAGGAACCGGGCCGGGGTGATGGGCGATCGGGCGACGAGGAGATAAGTATACGTTCTCCCGGATGATGCGCATCGACTCGCCCCCGGACTTCGACTTCACCGCCACCGTGGCGTCGCACGGCTGGTGCGTGCTGGCGCCGCTCGCGTGGGACGCGGAGGCGGGTACGTTGGAGGCCCCGCTCCGGCTCCCGCGAGGGAGGACCACGCGGGTCCGGATGGAGCAGCCCGGCGGCCGCGGGGCCCCGGTCGTAGTGACGGCGGTGGCCGGCGCGGGCTCGCGCGCGGGGCTCTCCGACCCGGACGGGCGGGCGGTCGGCGCGGCGGTCTCGCGAATGCTCCGGTTGGACCAGGACCTCTCCACGTTCCACGCGCGGTGCCGCGACGCCGGCTCCCCCTTCGATCGGGCGCCCGGCGCCGGCTTCGGCCGGCTGCTCCGCTCGGCGACCGCGTTCGAGGACCTGGCGAAGATCCTGGCCACAACCAACACTGCCTGGTCGGGCACCAAGGGGATGGTCGCCCGGCTGGTGGACGTGGCCGGCCGGGACGGCGCCTTCCCGACCGCGGCCGAGGTGGCGGCGATCGGTCCCGAGCGGATCCGCTCGGAGGCCCGCTGGGGGTACCGGGCGGCGTCCCTGGCGGGGATCGCCGAGGCGGTCGCCTCGGGCGACGTCGATCCGGCGCGCTGGGAGACGTGGGAGGGCCCGAGCGGGGAGCTGGAGGAGGAGATCCGCGCGCTCCCCGGCTTCGGCCCCTACGCCGCCGCCCACGCGCTGGCGCTGCTCGGCCGATTCGACCGGATCGGCGTCGACACGGTGTTCCGCGAGTTCGTCCGGCGGCGCCACTTCCCGAAGGCGCGGAAAGTCCCGCCCGACCGGCGCATGCTGGCGGTCTACGAGAAGTGGGGAGAGTGGCGGATGCTGGCCTACTGGTTCGACCTGTGGGTGGATTACGACGGGCGGGGTCTCTAGGCGGAGAACCACTCCACGATCGCCGCCTGCATCTCCTCCAGCCGGCCGGTGAAGAAATGGTCGGCCCCCTCGATGACGACCAGGTCCCACGGCTTCGCGACCCGCTCGAGCCCCGCGCGAAGCTCCTCCAGCGGGCCGAACTCGTCCCGGTCTCCCTGCACGAACAGCTTGGGCGTCCCGACATCGGCCAGGCGGTGGAAGGGGAAGCGGTCGGTGGGCGTGCCGAGACCGACCAGGTGGGAGACCCGCTCGTCGGGCGCGCCGACCGGCAGCCCCACCGCGTTGCCGAACGAGAAGCCGCACACGACCAGCGGCAGGCCGGGCCGCTCCTCCGCCAGCCAGTCGATCGCGGCGCGGACGTCGCCGGCCTCGCCCGCACCGCCCGCGAACTCGCCTTCGGAGAGCCCAACGCCGCGGAAGTTGAACCGGAGCACCGGCCAGCCCATGGACTCGAACGCCTTGGCGGCCCGGTAGACGACCTTGTTGTGCATCGAGCCGCCGTGGCTCGGAAGCGGGTGGCACACCACGGCCGCCCGCGGAGCGTCGTCCGCGCCCTCGCGCCAGATCGCCTCGATCCGGCCGGCGGGGCCGGCGAAGGTGAAGGTTCCGGGAACGCGCACGGGCGCGGAGATAGCGGCCCCGTCGGCGGCCCGCAAGGTGTGCGGCGCGCGTGGGGCGGTGGGCTGGATCGTCGTCCGCGAGCCCCCGGTGCGGGCGGCGCCGCCGCGGCCTACCTTGCCCGCATGAGCGAGCCCGACGACCTGCTCGACTCCGCCCGCCGCATGCTCGCCGTGGCGGAGCGCGACCTGGAGCTGGACCTCCCCGAGAGCGCCTGTCTGACCGCCCACCGGGCGGCCGCCATGGCCACCCAGGCCTGGCTGGAGCGCCGCGGCCAGGCGTGGGTGTCCGATCGCGTGCGCGAGAACGTGGGTCTCTCGCCGGCGGCCGGTGAGGAGATCCGCGCTGATGCCGAGCTCCTCGACCGCCACCGCGCCGACGAGACGCGAAGGTGGGAGCCCTCGATAGAGGGTGGCGCCGGGGAGGCCCGCGCGGTGCTCGACGCCGCGGGCCGGATCCTCGCGTTCGTCGACGAGCGGATCGCGGGGGAGTGAGGGGCGACCGGGTCTTCGGTCCCCTGGCCCGCGAGTACGCCGCGGGCCGACCCGGCTACCCGGAAGCCCTGTGGGTGGCGATCGCCGGGCGCCGCCCGGCGTCACCCGCGCTCGCCATCGACCTGGCCGCCGGGACCGGAGCGGCCACGGACGGGCTCCTCGGCCTGGGCGGGTCGGTGGCGGCGGTCGAGCCGAGCGAGCCGATGCGCCTCGAGGCCGCCCGCCGGCTGGCCGGACGATCCGGATGGCTGGGGGCCGCGGGTGGGCGCGCCGAGGCGATCCCCCTGATCTCCGGGACCGCCGGGCTCGTCACGGTGGCCCAGGCCTTCCACTGGTTCGACCCCGGGCCCGCGCTGGACGAGATCGCGCGCGTGCTGGTCCCCGGCGGGCTCCTCGCGATCTTCTGGAACGTGGTCGAGGAAGACCCGTTCGTGGAATCGGTCGTCGAGCTGGTGGGCGCCTACAACTCCGGGTACGGCCGGCCGGTGACCAGGGAGATGATCCCGACGCCTTCCGCGCTCGCGGAGCACACCGATTTCCGGGTGGAACCGCCGGCCCTCTTCTCCCACGCCCGCCGGATGACCGCCGACCGGTACGTGGAATACGCCCGGTCGTGGTCCTACTGCGGCGGCGCACTGGACGAAGCCGGGTTCGCCGACTTCGAGCGCGACCTCCGCGCGCTGATCTCGCGCCACCACGAGGACGCCCCATGGGAGGAGCGCTTCCAGGTTGCCGCCCACTTCGCCCGCCGGCGGTGACCCGGTTGCGGCGCCCCGCCGCGGAGGCGAACCTCGCGGGAGGGCTGGAGCATCCGGAGAGGGAGGGATCATGCGGAAGACGGTGATCGCCACGCTCGTACTGGCGGCGGCGTGTGGAGATGGAGAGCCCGAGGCCGGGCGGCCCGACGCGCCGGCGGCGGACGGGGTCGACACGGAACGGCGCGCGGAACCATCCGACACGGACCTGGTGGTGCGGCTGGTCGACTCCATTCCATGGGACAACCAGCTCGCCGCGGGGGTGTACCGGCGCGTCGAGGTTCGTCACGCCGGTGGCGTGGACACGATTCCCGGCGTGGAAGTGGCCGAGCGGCCGAGGGTGAGGGACGGCGCCGTATGGGGGTTCGACCGTTCCGATGGGGACGTCGAGCGCGGGTTCCGCTGGACTCCGGCCGAAGGTGTGGAATCGATCGAGCCGCCGGCCGACTTCGTGGGCTTCGTGACGTTCGGGCTCTCGCCCGGCGCCGATCGGCTGGCGTACGTGGCGGGGGCCGCGGAGGGCTTCCGTCCGAAAGTGGTGGCGTGGCCGTCGAAGGACGTCCTCTACCTGGGCCCGGCGATTCCCGGCTACCCGTCGGACGACCAGAACAGCTCGGTCGACTGGCCCGGCATCGACCGGGTCGACATCCGGATACGGACGCCCGATCTCGACACCCCCGGCGGGTCCTGGCTGCGGGCCAGCGGCGACCCCGCCGGCGAGATGAGGGTGGACACCGTGATCGGAGGCGGCTGAGCCATCCCATGTCGCCGGGTTCCAGCCGCCCTATCTTCGCTCGCGTGACCGGAACTTCCCCCGAGCGTGTCCTCGACGGTGTGAACCTGGAGCTCAAGGCGCGGGTCGACGACCCGGCGGCCCTGCGCGAGCGGGTCCGCGGGACCGGCGCGGCGCTCCAGGGGACGGAGGAGCAGGTGGATCGTTACTTCCGGGTGCCCGCTGGGCGGCTCAAGCTCCGCGAGTCGACGCTGGACGGCGCCCACCTGATCTTCTATGTGCGCCCCGAGGACGGGCCGGTCCGGCGGGCGCGGTTCCACCGGCTCCCGGTGGAGGCCGCGGAGCCGCTGGCGGAGACGCTCTCGGCGATGCTCGGGGCGGAATCGGTGGTGGAGAAGACGCGCGAGGTGTGGTGGCACGACGACGTCCGCATCCACCTCGACCGCGTGGCGGGTCTCGGGGACTTTCTCGAGCTCGAGGCGCGGGTGGACCGGATCGGGAGTCGCGCGGAGGCCGCGGCGCGGCTCGAACGGCTGGTCTTGGACCTGGCGGTCCGTCCGGCCGACGTCCTCGGCGGCTCCTACGGAGAGATGGCATGAGCGACGCGTTGAGCGAACGGCTCGCCCGCGAGCCGGCCGAGGTGGAGTGTTCGATCTGCCGCCACCGCCAGTACGTGTCCGCGGCGACCGGGCGGTGCGACCAGTGCGGATCGGGAATCGAAGTCGTGGCCGGCCGGGAGGCGGGGCTCCAGCGGATGGAGGCCCTCTCGTCGGAGGGTCGCGCGGCGTACCTCGTCGAGGTACGACGCCCGGTCTCGGCGCGGGGGCTCTACGCGGTGGTCGCCAACCGCCGCTTCCCTTCCGGCGGATGAGCGAGCCGCCGGAGGTCGCGGCGGCACTCCAGGTCCGCGAGCCGCTCGTCCGGGCCCGGAGCCTGCTCAAGGCGTACGACTCGAAGCCGGTCGTACACGGGATCGACTTCGAGGTCGGCCGGGGGGAGTGCCTCGGGATCCTCGGCCCGAACGGGGCGGGCAAGACCACCACCATCAACATGATCTGCTGCTTCGTGAAGGTGACCGGGGGAACGCTGGAAGTGTTCGGCCGGGCGGTCCAGCGGCACTCGCGCGCGATCAAGCGCCGGCTGGGGGTAGTCGCGCAGGAGAACAACCTGGATCCCGACCTCACGGTGCTCAAGAACCTCCTGATCTACGGCCGCTACTTCGGGATCCCGCGCCGCCAGCGGATCGAACGCGCCGGCGAGCTCCTCGAGTTCGTCCAGCTCGAAGACAAGCGCGGCGACCACATCCGGACGCTCTCCGGCGGGATGCGCCGGCGGCTGACGCTCGCGCGGGCGCTGATCTCGAACCCGGAGCTCCTGGTCCTGGACGAGCCCACCACCGGGCTGGATCCGCAGGCCAGGCACATGGTCTGGCAGAAGCTTCGGGCGCTCAACCGCGCCGGCGTGACCATGCTCCTCACCACCCATTACATGGAGGAGGCGGCGCAGCTCTGCGACCGCGTCCTGATCATGGACCACGGCCGGATCATCGCCGAGGGCACCCCCGAGGACTTGATCGCCGAGCACATCGGCGCCGAGGTGGTCGAGGTGTTCCCCGCTCGCCGGACGGACGATGGGGAGGCGGACGACCAGTCCCCGGACCGCGCCCGCGCGCTGACGGCGCTGGCCGGACGCGCCGACCACGTGGAGCGAGCCGGGGACGAGGTGTACGGCTTCTTCCGCGATCCCGAGGCCGCGCGGGCCGTGCTGCCGGAGCTCGCCGGACTCGACTTCGTCCACCGCCGGGCGACGCTGGAAGACGTGTTCCTGAAGCTGACCGGCCGCGAGCTCCGCGATTGACGCGCTCGACTCGCGCCCCCGGACGGACGGTGTGACCCCCGCCTGGCGGCGCGGGCTCCGCCCGCTGGTCGGTCCGCTCCGCGTGTGGAGCCGGAACTTCGAGTCGTGGAAGGACTACGCGACGCCGTCGCTGGTCGGCACCGTGGCGGAGCCGCTCCTCACGTTCGTGGCGATCGGCTACGGGCTCGGCCGCTTCGTCGAGCCGATCGACGGGCAGCCCTACATCGCCTTCCTCGCGCCCGGCATCCTGGCGGCCACGGCGATGAACGCGGCCGCGTTCGAGACCACGTTCGGCTCCTTCACCCGGCTGGTCGAGCAGCGCACGTACGAGGCGATCGTCATGACGCCGATCTCGGTGGCCGAGGTGGTCGCCGGCGACATCCTGTGGGCGGCGTCGAAGAGCGCGCTCGGGGGCGCGGTCGTCCTCGCGATCATGTGGCCGCTCGGCATGCTGGATTCCCCGGCCGCGCTCCTGGCGCTGCCGCTCGCGTTCCTGGTGGGGATCATGTTCGGGGCGCTCGGGATGGCGTGGACCGCGATCTCGCCGTCCTACACGTTCTTCAACTACTTCTTCACGCTGGTGATCACGGTCATGTACCTCTTCGGCGGCGTGTTCTTCCCGCTGGAGGGACTGCCCGAGTGGGCTCGGTGGGGGGCTTGGTGCCTGCCGCTGACCCACGCGGTGGACCTGATCCGCGGGCTGACGACGGGGACGCCGGATGCTTCGCTGTGGCGCGACCTGGCGTGGCTGGTGGCGTTCACGGCCCCGTTCTCATGGCTCTCCGCGCGGCTCATCCGCCGCCGGCTGATCCGGTGACCGGAGTCCCGGTTCTCGAGGCGCTGGCCGCCGACCGGCGGAGGGGCGCGGCGGAGATCGCCGACCGGCTCCTGGAATGGGCCGAGGCGTGGGGGGAGGACGACCCCACCCGCGAGCCCGAGTCGCCCGAGGCGGTGGCCACGGCGCTCGCCCGGCTCGGCCGCTCCCAGGCGGCGATGGCGCCGATCCTCCGGATCGCCAACGACCTCCTGCTCGATCTCGAGCGGCGGGAGGGCACCGAGGAAGGCGTCGGGCGCCGCGCGGTCGCCCGGGCGGCGTCGGATTGGCGCCGACGCCGCGCGGCGGCGCGCGAGTCGCTGGTGCTCCACCTGCGGCGCGCGATCGGGAGCGCGCCCACCGTCTACACCTACTCGGCCTCCAGCACCGTGCGGGCGGCCATCGAGGCGCACGCCGCCGCCGGCAGCTGGTTCCGGGTGGTCGTGTCCGAGGCCCGGCCGGGGAACGAAGGCGCCGCGCTCGCCCGCTCCCTGGCCGAGCGCGGCGTGCCCGTGCGGCTCGGCACGGAGGCGTGGATGTGGGGCGCCTTCGACGAGGAGGGGGTGTTCCTGGTGGGCGCCGACGCGCTCATGTCGGCGGCCTGGCTCAACAAGGTGGGGACGACGGCGCTGGCCGGCCGCGCCCGCGAGGCCGGCATTCCGGTGATCGTCGCCGCCGACACCAGCAAGTACCTGCCCCCCGCCCTGGCCTCGCTCCCGCGCACCTACGAGCGCGACCCCGGCGAGATCGCCATCCGCCCGCCGGCTTCGCTCGAGGTGGTGAACCCCTACTTCGAGGAGATCTCGTACGACCTGGTCGACCACCTGGTCACGGAGCGGGGGCCGACCCGGCCGCGGGACCTCCGGACGGGGGAGATCCCGGTGGCGAAGGCTCTCCGGTGACGGGCACCGGTACCGCGACCGACTGGCGACCGCCGCGGGACGTGATCCCGCGGTGGAAGCGGGCCGCCCTCTTCGCGCGGATCCCCCTCCTCTTCGGCCTCGCGACGTGGATTGTCCAGGTGTCGGGGATCGTCACCAGCCGGGACGCGGCCCTGCTGGGAGCCGGCGGCCATGGGGGCCCGGCGCCGATCGGCGTCTCCTTCGTCGTCCTCCTGTGCGCCTCGGTCCTGCCCGGTCTTGCGATCCTCCGGCAGGGGACGGAGCGCGGAGTGGCGATCGGCCTGGCGGGCTTCCTCGGCTACGGACTGCTGGCGTGGATCTGGTTCCAGCAGACCCTGGAGGTCCCGCCCCTGCTGACGGTTGCCGCTGCCGGCTACGTCAGCCAGGTCCTCGGGATCGGCTGGCAGACCCACCTCGACCAGGACGTGCGGCACATCCTGCCGTCCCGCAGGCGGGGCGTGTTCATCAGCTACCGGCGGGAGCACGACGAAGTGACGGCACGGCTGATCAAGCGGGAGCTCTCCGCACGGGGATTCGACGTCTTCCTCGACGTGGACGACCTGGGGCCGACATCCCGGTTCGACCGGCGGCTGCTGCGGGAGATCGAGCGGCGGACCGGGTTCGTCCTCCTGCTCTCTCCCGGCTCGCTGGAGCGCTGCGGACATCCGGACGACTGGGTGAGGCTGGAAGTGGCGCACGCGCTCTCGACCGGACGCAGGGTCGTGCCGGTGACGCGGGCCGGATTCCGCCACCCCGCGCCATCGGAGCTGCCCCCCGAGATGGGTCGGCTGCCCCTCCACAACGCCGTGTCGTACTCGAGCGACTACCACGATGCCGCCGTTGGAGCGCTGGTTTCGTTCCTGTTGCTCGAGGATCGTGAGCTCGCCGAGGAGCCACCGAAGGTCTAACAACTATAGTTGTAGAATGACTGGATCCGGCTCCGGGTCGATCTCCCCGATCCGCGCGAAGTCCGCGTCGAGCTCCGCCTCGAGCCCGGCCAGCGCCTCCCGGTCCCACGCGAACGACCGGGCGGACCCCGTCCCCACGTACCACAGGGCCCCGTGGACCTCATCCAGCCCGAGCGCGGCGGCGGCGGCCAGCGCGTAGACCCCGAGCTGGCGGGCGTGGGACTCCTCCATGGCGCCACCGGGATCGGTGAACTTGTAATCCCACACGTGCCAGCGTCCCTCGCCGTCCCTCCAGAGGCAGTCGATGGCGCCGGAGACGATGCCGCCGCCGGGGAGGCGGAGGCGGAACGGGAGCTCGCGCTCGACCCGGGTGGCGCCGCCGAGCGCGGGGAGGACCGCCCGCTCGATGAACTCGGCGAGGGGCTCGACCTCGTCGTCGGGGACCGCGGCGGGACCGGCGAGCCAGTCGCGGAGCGCCGGGCCGCCGGGGCCGAGCGGGAGCCGCTCGAGCGCGGCGTGGCCTCGCCGGCCGCGCGCGGTCGCGG
>DATLFF010000426.1:0-4014 GCA_035524915.1 Gemmatimonadota bacterium
AGATCGCGCCACCGCTCGCGGCGCGCGACCTGGGGATCGGAGCCGGCCGCCGCGGGCTCGGGGATCGCCGCGCCGAGCGCCCGCTGCAGATCCGCCTCGAGCGGCAGGGCTCCCGGCATCGGGAAGGGGGTGAAACCGGCCTCGATCACGTGGAGCCCCGGGCCCGCGCGCTGGAGCGCCTCGCGCACCAGTCGGCTCTTGCCCGAGCCCGCCTCGGCCACCACCGCCAGCGCGCCGCCTCGCCCCGCGGCCACTTCCTCCAGCAGGCCGACCGCGCGGGAGAGCTCCGCCGCCCGCCCGCCGAAGGCCGCGGTCCCCGGGCGCCGCCCGCCGCGGGCCGCCCGGTAGCGCACCACCCGGTAGGCCCCGACCGGCTCCTTCCGGCCCTTCAGATCCAGCGGCTCGCGCTCCTCGGTCTCGAACCGGTCGGCGATCCGGGCGTGCACGCTCTCGGAGATCAGCACCGTGTTCGTCTCGGCGCGGCCCTCCAGGCGCGAGGCCACGTTCACCACGTCCCCCATCGCCGTGTACTGGAGCCGCGACTCGGCGCCGATCTGGGCCGCCACGACGTCGCCGAGGTTCAGGCCGACCCGGATCGCCAGGTCGCGGCCGGTCTCCTGGTTCTTCCGCTCCACGGCGTCGAGCAGCTCGAGCGCGGCCAGCACCGCCCGCTCGGCGTCGTTCTCGTGGGCGATCGGCGCGCCGAAGAGCGCCATGACGGCGTCGCCGATGTACTTGTCGACGTACCCCTCGTACTTGTGGACGACGGCGGCCAGCTCGCCGAGGAGCCGGTGCATGAGGAGCGAGACCTCCTCGGGATCCATCGTCTCCGAGAGCGTGGTGTAGCCCGAGAGATCCGCGAAGAGCACCACGACTTCGCGCCGGTCGCCGCGGAGCGCGGCGCGCGCCTCGGCGTACTTCTCGGCCAGCTCGGGGGGGACCGCCGGGACCGCGGGGGTCTCGACCACCTCGGAAGCGTCCGCCGCGGCCTGGACCCCGGCCCCGCACTGCGGGCAGAACTTCGCCCCCGGGGGCAGCGCCCCGCCGCAATCGCCGCAGATCCTCGCCTGCATGGAGGGGATCATGGACGACGCGGGTGCGCGGGGTCAACCGGAGCGATTGACAGCCGCCACCCGCGGGGCCTAGGATCGACGCTCGATCGGAGCCAGAATTGACTACAAAGACCGTCAGGCCAGATAGGAGATCCGGACATGCCCCGTCCCGTGTATCGTTCTCTCGCCGCCGTCCTCGTCCCGCTCGCGCTGGCCGCCTGCGGGGGCTCGTCGGAGGCCCCCTCGGGAGTCCCGAGAGCGCTCGATCCGGCGGCCCGGTGGACCTGCACCGGCGAGGTCGCCGATCTCGTTGACGAGATCTTCCCCCCGCCCGGCCTCCGGAACATGGCCCTTTCGCGCTGCGCCAACATCCAGCGCCAGTACGCCCGCGGCGAGATCCTGGACGCGACCGCCATGGTCTACGAGCTGATCGAGGACGCCATCGACGACGCCGCCAACGGCCTGCTCCTCACCCCCCCGAGCCGCACGCTCGAGGAGGCGTTGGCCGATCTGATCGCCGCGCTGCTGGCCGAGGTCGGGCTCGAGCCCGGCGCGGGGGAGGTCGTGGTCGGTGTGGTCGACGAGACCGGCGGCGACGTGACGGTGCCCAGCGGCCACGCCGCGCTCTCGTTCGATCCGGACGACGTCTCGGGCGAGACGTGGGTGACCATCATCGGCCTGGCCGATCCGCTGGTCGCCGGGGCCTGCCCGTTCGGCTTCCCCGTGCCGTACGACTGCTACCCGCTCTTCTTCGACATGTCGCTGGAGCCCGCCTCGAACCTCCAGGACGCCGTCACGGCCGGGCTCTGCGTGGCCGACACGGGCCCGCTGGCGCCGCCCAACGCGACGGTCGCCGGCCGGCTCCAGCTGGCGAGCCCGGACCCCAACAACCCCGGACAGATCGTCTTCTGGCCCGTGGTGGCCGCGCCGTCCGGGGTCGACTGCTCGGACCTCGCCTTCGCGCCCACCGGCTGGCAGAAGGACCTCTTCGCGCTCCTCGGGCCCGCCGCGCGTCTCTTCGAGGTCGCGCCGGCGTGGGCCGATCCGGGATCGCTCGGGGGATCGATGACCTCGTTCAGCCCGGTCGCCGCGACCGACCCCGACACGACGGGGAGCACGACGCCGGCCCTCCTGGCCCCCGCCTCCGGAGCCACGATCGCCCAGAACGACCCGGCCACCGCCGACGAGGACTGCACGTTCTCGAACGGGACGTGGGGCTTCCTCATCCCGTTCGACTGGACCGATGTCGCCGGAGCCGCCTCGTACGACCTCGAGATGATGCTCCAGAGCGCGGCCGTCCCGGCGATCGAGGTGAACGTGGCCGACAGCGACTACCTGCACGTCGAGTGCACCGGCTTCGTCGTGGACGTCAATCTGACGGGATGGACCTGGAAGGTCCGTGCGGTGGACGCGAACAACGTGGCCGGGCCGTGGTCCGAGGACCGGCCGATCCAGTTCTCGTCCGTGAACGTGAGCACCAGCGGCACGATCTCGGGCCGGGTGACCGACGAGAACGGCAACGGGATCCCCGGCGCGACCGTGGTCATCCAGTCGACCGCCTATGCCGCCACGACCAACGTGGACGGGGACTACGTGATCGCCGGTATCGTAATCCCGTGCTGCACGCTGAACGCGAACGGCGGCACGGTGACCCACACCGTGCAGGCCTCGTCGGTCGGGTTCACGAGCGATACCACGACGGTCACGATCACGACCGGTGTGCCGGCGGCCGAGGCGGACATCCAGCTCGGCAGCCCGTAAGGGTACGGGAGGCGCGGCGACGGAGGGGGTCCCTCCGGAGCCGCGCCGCCTCCCTCCGGTTGACCCGCCGCCGGGCCGTGCCTACCATCGGCGGGGGCCAGGGCCGCTGGCCGGGGCCGTGATCGCTCCTCTCGTCGAAGGAGGTCCTCCCGTGAGGTCGTCGCGCCGTTTCGTACCGTTCCTCCTCGCTGCCTGCGCGGCCGTGGCCGTCTCGTGCGGCGAGCGCGCCGAGCCCCCCTCCGGGCCCTCCTCCGGAGTGCTCGACCCCGCCCTCGACGGGATCGCCGACCCCGCCGTCATCGCGCTGATCGGGGACCTCTTCCCGCCGGATCTGCGCATCCCCGCCCTGGTCCAGTACGGGCAGATCCGGGCCCACGCCGCGCGGAGCGAGATGGACGCGGCCGTCGGCGAGGCGTTCGACTTCCTCGCGTGGACGCTCGGGCATCTGGCCGCCGGCCATCTCGTCCCTCCCGAGCCGATCACCCCGGCCGAGGGCGTGGTCCTGCTCTTCGAGCTGATCTTCGCCGAGCTGGGTGTCGAGGGCCCGCCGCTCACGGCCGCGAACCTCGAGGGCGACGTCGCGGTCGGGCTCCTGGGCCCCGCCGGGGGCGGGGTCACGGTCCCCAGTCTCCATGCCGCGATCTCGTTCGACCCCGGCATGCTGTCCGGGCCCACGTGGGTGATCGTGGCCGGGCTGCCGGATCCCCAGGATCCGGGCGGATGCCCGTTCGGGTTCACGGTCGACACCGAGTGCTATCCGCTCTTCTACGACTTCACGATCCATCCCGAGTCCAACCTCGTCGGGATCCCGCGGATCGGGATGTGCGTGGTCGAGTTCGGCCCGCTGGCGCCGAGCGAAACGGTCGAGATGCGGCTCCGGATCGCCTCCGAGAACGAGGCCGTGCCGGGGACGATCGTCTTCTGGCCGCTGACGACCGCGCCCTCGAGCGTGGACTGCAGCGATCTGGAGACCCCGCCCATCGTGGGATGGCAGGGCGAGCTGTTCGACGCCCTCGGGCCGCTGGCCGGAGTGTTCCGCGTGACGCCCGCTTTCGCCAACCCGGGCCGGCTGGGCGGCTCGATCACGGCGTTCAGCCCGTTCGCCCCGGCGGACCCGGAGGGCGGCGAGGAGGAGCCCCCGCCGCCGGAGGAGGATATCGGCGTCATCGAGGGCCAGGTCCTGAACTCGTTCGGGCAGCCG
>DATLFF010000427.1:0-6142 GCA_035524915.1 Gemmatimonadota bacterium
CGCGTCCGGCGCCGCGGGTCCGCCTCCCCCCGCCCGCGCGCCGGCGAGGGCGCCGGCCGCGAAGAGCACGACCGCGGCGGCGGCCTGGAGCGCCGGGCGCGGAAGTCGGGCGAGGAGCGGCCGGGCGGCGGGATTCTCCCGGAGACCGCCGAGCCGCGTCTCGAGGCCCGCCCATACCTCCGGTGGGGCGGACGGGTCGGGGAGCGCCCCCAGCGCCGATCCCTGGGCGCGGTACGCCGCCACTTCGGCCCGGCAAGCGTCGCACGCTCCCAGGTGGGCGGCCTCGGCTTCGGTCGTGGGCCCATCGGCGATGCGGGCCAGGGTCTCGGCGTTCAGGTGGCGCATGGTTCCCTCCGATCGCGCGCGCCGGCGGCCGGCGCGCTCATCATGGCGCGGAGCTTCGCCCGCGCCTTGAACAGCTGGCTTCGAGACGTCCCGGAAGCGACGCCCATGGCGGAGCCGATCTCCTCGTGCGTGTAGCCCTCCACGTCGTGCAGGACGAGGACCTCGCGCATCCGGTCGGGCAGGCGGTCGAGCGCCCGCTCCAGGGCCACGCGGTCGACCACCGAGGCGGCCGGCCCCGGATCCGGCAGCTCCTTCGGCAGGGCGTCGGCTGCGAGCCGGTCGGCCCGCCGCAGCCCGTCCATGGCGGCCGACACGGCGACTCGGTGGATCCAGGTGGAGAGCGCCGCCTCGCCGCGGAAGCCGGTGAGGGCGTGATGGATCCGGATCCAGGCGTCCTGGGCGAAGTCCTGGGCCAGCGAGTCGTCGCCGGCGAGGCGTCGGACCACGGCCCAGACGCGGTCGGCGTGTCGATCGTAGAGCGCCCGGAAGGCCGCGGGGTCGCCGCGGCGGGCCCGCCGGATCAGGTCGGCTTCGTCCATCATGGGATTGGACGTCCAAGTTGCCCCGGGTGTTGCCCGGTGTCGATCCGGGGCCTTTGTCCGGCGCGGCCGCGGGGGGTAGAGTCGGGCCATGGCCACGCCGCTGCGACTCGCCTACAACGGTTTCGTGATCCCCGCCGCCCGGCTCCTGCGGCCGGTGGCCGGGCGCTTCTCACCCAGGATCGGCGCCGGGATCGAGGCCCGGCGGGGCGTGCTCGAGCGTTGGGAGGCGGCCGCGCGCGGCGCCGAGGGCCGCTCCCCGCGGGCGTGGCTCCACGCGGCGAGCGCGGGCGAAACGCTCCAGGCGCGACCTCTGGCGGAGGCGATCCGTATGGCGCATCCGGGAGCGGCGATCTTCTACTCGTTTTTCAGCCCCTCGGCCGAACGCTACGTCGAGGATTGGGGAACTCCCGACGCGGCCGATTACCTGCCGCTCGACGTGGCCGGCTGGATGCGCCGGATGATCGAGGCGCTCCGCCCCGACGCGCTCGTCCTGACGGGGGCGGAGGTGTGGCCCAACCTGGTGTGGGAATCGGTGGGGCAGGGGGTTCCGGCGGCTCAGGCCTGCTGCCGCTTCGGCGTGAACGCGGGCCGGCTGCGGTGGCCGGCGCGGGCGCTCACCAGAGACCTCTACCGCCGGTTCGCGGCGATCGCGGCGGTGGCGGAGTCGGACGCGGACGTCCTCGGGCGGCTGGGTGTGGCCCCCGAGCGGATCGCGGTGGCCGGCGACACGCGGGTGGATGTCACGCTGGAGCGCGCGGAGGCGGCGCGCGGCGAGCCGCCGCCGTGGCGGCCGCCCGGCGGGCGTGGACCGGTGGTCGTCGCCGGGAGCACGTGGCCGGCGGACGAAGCGCTGGTCGTGCCGGCGGTGGCGGAGCTGGCGCGGCGGCATCCGGGCCTGGTCGCCGTGCTCGCCCCTCACGAGCCGACCGCCCCGGCCCTCGCCCGCCTGGGCGCAGAGGCGCGGGCGGCCGGCCTCCGCACCGCGCGGCTGAGCTCGCTCGAGGCGGGCGAGGTGGCGCCCGAGGAGCCGCTGGTGGTCCTCGTCGACCGGGTCGGCGTCCTCTACCGACTGTACGGGATCGCCGGCGCCGCGTACGTGGGTGGGGGCCTCACCGGCTCCGTCCACAACACGATGGAGCCGGCCGCCATGGGCGTGCCGGTGGCGGTGGGGCCGGCCCACGGAGGCCCGCACGAGGTGGAGGCCCTCGAGCGGGCCGGCGGGCTCAAGGTAGTAACGACCCCGGCGGAGCTGGCCGCCGCCTGGGAGGGCTGGACGCTCGAGGGCGGCCGCGCCGGCGAGGCGGCGCTCGCGACGATCCGCCGGCTGGCCGGGGCCACCGGGCGCACCCTCGGGTTCTTCCGCGAACGCGGACTCGCGGTCTGACCGCCAGGGCGGGGCTCCCGATCTGACCGTCGGCACCCCAGCGCGTATACTTCCAATCGGTCACCGACCGATCCGATCCCGCTCCGATGTCGACCGACCCCAGGAGGTTCCCATGGCGCAGAACGTCAGCCCCGCCCCGATCGAGGAGCGCGGCTACGCGCGCTCCGAGACCCTGGTCTCCACCGACTGGGTCGCGGACCATCTCGACGATGCCGGCGTGCGGATCGTCGAGTCCGACGAGGACGTCCTGCTCTATGACATCGGCCACGTCCCCGGAGCCGTCAAAGTGGACTGGCACACCGACCTGAACGACCCGCTGGTCCGCGACTACGTCGACGCCGAGCGCTTCGCCCGGCTCTGCCGGGAGAAAGGGATCGGCCGCGACACGACGGTCGTCTTCTACGGCGACAAGAACAACTGGTGGGCGACCTACGCGCTGTGGGTGTTCAAGCTGTTCGGCCACCCGGACTGCCGGGTGATGGACGGCGGGCGCGACAAGTGGGAGGCCGAGGGCCGCCCAATGACGACCGACGTCCCGGAGATCGAGCCGGCGGACTACCCGGTTCCAAGCCGCGACGACGGGCCGATCCGCGCCTTCCGCGTGGAGGTGCTGGAGCACATGGGATCGGAGGGTCAGCTGGTCGACGTGCGAAGCCCCGGTGAGTACTCGGGCGAACTCCTGCACATGCCGGACTATCCCCAGGAGGGGGCGATGCGCGGCGGGCACATCCCGGGCGCGAAGAGCGTGCCCTGGGCCCGCGCGGTGGACCCGTCGTCGCACACCTTCCTCCCGGCGGACCGCCTGCGGGCGATCTATCTCGAGGAGCAGGGACTGGATCCTTCGATGGAAACGATCGCCTACTGCCGGATCGGCGAGCGCAGCTCGCACACCTGGTTCGTCCTGACGTACCTGCTCGGCTTCGACCGGGTCCGCAACTACGACGGGTCGTGGACCGAGTGGGGGAACGCGGTGCGGGCGCCGATCGAGCGCTGAGGCGTCTCAGCGCACCATGGAGTAGAGCAGGGCGTCGATCGTCCGGCCGTCCTTGGTGATCGCCCGCCGGAGCCGCGCCTCCAGCTGGAACCCGGCCTTCTCCAGCACCCGCGCCGACGCGGGGTTCCACTCGTAGACCAGGGCCTCGAGCCGCGCCAGGTCGAAGGCGGGGAAGGCGTACTCGGCGGTCGCGCGGACGGCCTCGGTGGCGATGCCGCGATTCCAGAACTCCTTTCCCAGCCAGTAGCCGATCTCCGCCGTCCGTCGGTGGACGTCGACCATCGGGTGGACTCCGATCCCGCCGCCGGCCCGGCCCTCGACCTCGATGGCGAACGACTGGACCGGCCGCTGGCCGGCCGCCGCGCGGATCCAGTCGCGGGCGTCGGCATCGGTGTAGGGGTGGGGGAAGCGGTCGCGGAGGTTGAGCCAGACCTCGCGGTCGTCGGCGTGGTGGACGAGGTCCTCCACGTCCTCCTCCCGCCATGGGCGAAGCGTGCACGCGGCGAGCGCGGTCGCGGCCGGCAGTGTCAGGCGGCCATCGCCTCCGCGGCGTGGCGCTTCATGCGGGCGAGCATTGCGCTGAGCCCCCGCTCCCGGGTCGACAACCCCACCTTCCGCATGAGGCGGCTCACGTAGTCCGGCGGGATGGCCAGGACCGTCTGGGGGGGCTGGCCGTTCAGCGCCTCGGTGAAGATCGCCAGCAACGCCCGGATCGTCGGCGCGCTCCGCGGCACGTCGGCGTAGAAGTAGATCCGGCCGTCGGCGACCTCGCTGAAGAGCGCGACCGGAGTCATGCACTCGTGCACCTTGTAGCGTTCGTCCGCCGCCAGGGCCGCGTAGCGTTCGGGGAGCTCGGGGAAGCGGCCGGCGTACTCGACCAGGGCCTGCATCGTCTGGTCGCGCCCGAGCGTCCCGAACACGTCGAGGACGCGGGCCAGCCCGGTGGGGAGCTCCTGTTCGGCGGCGGACTTCCCGGAATCGGTCATTCGATTAAGATACCGCCATGCGTCTGCGTTCTCACGCTTGGATCCCCGCCCTCGGGGCGGCGTTCGCGCTGGCCTGCGGGGGGCCGCCCGAGCCCGGCGCGACCTCGACGCCGCCCGCCGCCTCCGTCTCGATACCGGATTCGGCCGGGCGGGAGCGCGAGTCGGTGGGTGGGCTCCAGGCGCAGGACACCCAGGTGATCGGCGTCATGGCGGACCTCGTCTCGGCGGATCGGGAGGAGGGAGTGCTGAAAGTGACGATCCGGTTCCGAAACTCCGCTCGGGGCACCCTTCCGTTGCCGGTGGAACCGAACCTCCGCGACTCGGCGCTCGAGGCCGGCGGCCGGCCGTGGCCGATCCTCCGCGATCCGGGTGGCGTGGCGCGCTCCAGCGTCGAGCTGCCGGATTCGCTCCGCCCGTCCGAGTCGCGCATCTGGCGCGGCGAGTTCGCCGCCCCGCCGCGCGACGTGACCGAGTTCGATTTCACGGTGCCGGGGGTCGACCCCTTCACCGCGATTCCCATCCGGGACGGCTAGGCCGGGCGCGGGCCCTGCAACCCTTTCGCGGCGAGATTCGTCCATCTGGAGGAAGCCCCGCCGCCGCATCGACGTCCCATCTCCTCCGAGGAGGCGCACCCCGATGGCTCGTCCACCCGCGCCCGCCGCCACCATCGTCCTGCTTTCCTCGCCCGCGGCCGAGTGATCACCGGCGGCTGCCTCTGCGGCGCCGTCCGCTACCAGGTGATCGGGGCCTTCCTGCGCGCCGGGCACTGCCACTGCGAGCGCTGCCGCAGGCACTCGGGCGCCGCCGTCGGCACCCAGGGCCGCGTGCGGCGGGAGGACTTCCGGCTGACGTCGGGGGAGGAGGCCCTGCGGGTCTACCGCCCTCCCGACGGCGCGGTGAAGGTGTTCTGCATCTGGTGCGGGTCGAGCCTCTTCGGCGGGACGTGGCCGGACGGTCCCGAGGTGTCGATCCGGCTGGGGTCGGTGGACGGCGACCCCGGCATCCGCCCCGGGTTCCGCGCGTTCGTCGATTCCAAGGCCCCGTGGGACGAGATCACCGACGACCTGCCGCGGTACCCGGGACCGCTTCCGCCGGACCCCGCCTAAACCACCCCGCCGCCCGCGGCGTCCAACGAACGAGACCCGGCCGAACCGGTTCGGCTTTCACCGACGACTTCGTCCGAGGAGGCCGACAATGATCGCTCGACCCCGTTCCTTCCCGCGCCCCGCCGCGCTCGCGCTGGCGGTGACCGCGTCCCTCTGGCTCGCCGCGTCCGCAGCGGCGGGCCCCCCCTGGATCTCGGTCGAGATCCCGGCCAATCCCCACGACCGGGCCACCCGCGACGCGCTCCTGGTGGTGCGCGCCTACAATCACGGGACCGGAACCGCCTACCGCGTGACCGGCGTGGCCGAGGGGATCGTGGACGGCCGCCGCGTCTCGGTTCCGCTGGCGGTCGCGCGGACGAACGCCGCCGGCGTGTACGCCGTGGCCCGGCCCGATCTCGTGGCCGGCCGGTGGGTGCTCGTCCTGCGGCTCTCCGAGGGCCGGACCGGCGCGACCGCGCTCGTGCCGCTGGACTCGCGCGGCGAGGTCGCCGGAGCCCGCGTGCCGGCCCGGCGCAGCGGCGACGGCTGGATGATCCCGCGTGACGTGACCGATGCGGACGTGGATGCCGCGCTCCGCGGCGAGCGGATGGCGGCGGACGGCGAGGGGGGAGCGGCAGAACTGGCGCTGGCGGCGTTCGGGCTGGCGGCCCTGGGGCTGGGGCTCCGCCGCCGCCGCTGATCGCGCACTGAGCGGTCGGGGAGGCCCGGGAGGCCCGCGAACCCGCCCGAGGAACGCCGTAGGACGTCGAACGGGGCGACCGCCGAGGGTCATGGAACGCACCGGC
>DATLFF010000428.1:0-3864 GCA_035524915.1 Gemmatimonadota bacterium
AAGGACGGCGCCATCGTCGCCAACAGCGGTCATTTCAACGTCGAGATCGACCTCGAGGCGCTGGAGCGGATGGCGACATCCAGGCGGGCGGTGCGGGACTTCGTCGAGGAGTTCGACGTGGACGGGAAGAAGGTGTTCGTCCTCGGCGAGGGGCGGCTGATCAACCTGGCGGCCGCCGAGGGGCACCCGGCGAGCGTGATGGACATGTCGTTCGCCAACCAGTCGCTGGCGGCCGAGCTGATCGTGAGCCGGCCCGAGACCCTGGTGAAGGGGGTGCAGCCGGTGCCGGCGGCGATCGACGACGAGATCGCCCGGCTCAAGCTCGAGGCGATCGGCGTGGCCATCGACGTGCTCACGCCCGAGCAGGCGAAGTACCTCGCGTCGTGGGAGATGGGAACGTAGGGGGTCCCGCGGCGGGGCTTCGCCCCGGCCCGCCGTGAGACCGGCGGGCCTTTCCACTTCGGGTGGATCCCGGTATGTTCATCGGGTCGTTCATCCTGCGCTCTCCTCGCCGCTCACGCCGTTCACCATGCCGAGCTCCTCCCGTCCCACGCGCCTCCGGGCACCCGCCCGCGCCGCGCTCTTCGCGCTCGTCGTGGCGCTGGGGTGCGCCCGGGGCGGCGGCCCCGCCGAGCCCGACCCGACCTCGACCGATCCGGGGCGGATCACCGGGACCGTCGTCCGGGCTTCCGACGGGACGCCCCTCCCGACGGCCCAAGTGCGGGCTATCCCGGGCTCCCACGAGGCGACGATCGATCCCGCGGGCGGCTTCGTCCTGACGCTGCCGTCCCCGGGCGAGCCGGTCCGCTACACCGTGATCGCTTCGCATCCGCTGCTGGGGGAGACGAGGGTGGAGGTCACGCTGGGGCCCGAGCGCCCGACCGCCACGGTCGAGCTGCGGCTGGGAACGGCGGCGCCCGAGGATCCGGCCGATCCGCCCCCCGCGCCCACGCTGGAGGTCCAGGCGGGGGTGGAGGTCGGCGTCATTCCCTGCGTGGAGATCGGCGAGCCGCTCACCTATACGGCCGCCGTCCGGAACTCCGGGAGCGAGGCCGTCGAGGACGTCACGCTGGCCGGGGAATTGACGCCGCCGGAGCTCTTCCAGCGCCGCCTGGCTCCCGGAGACGTCGTGGTGGACCGGGCGCGGTTCCCGGACGCCCGGGTCGAGCTCGACGCGGACGGATTCACCTTCACTGTGGAGCTGGGGCGGCTGGAGCCCTCGGAGGACCCCGTCCCGGTCTACTCGGTTTCCCTTCCCTCGGCCGCCAACCTCGGCATCTGGTGCCACCGCGTGATGGCGGACGGCGGCCGGGTCGAGGACATGGCGTGCTTCGCCACACAGCTCGCCATCCACATCGACACGGCGAACGAAGACGGCGTGCTGGACGCCGCGGGAGCGTTCGATCCGGCGCCGGAGGAGTTCCGGGTGGGCGACGGGGGGGCCTCCCGGCCGGACGCGCTGGTGTACCGGGTCCGCTTGACCAACCGGATGTGCACCCTGCGCGGCGTGCAGCTGGTCGGCCGGCTCGCTCCGGCGGAGATCCTGGCGTACCGGGGACCCCTGGAGGCCGTTCCCCATCGAGGCGTGGTGACGGGGAGCGACTCCGGCTACACCTGGGAGCTCGGCGACCTCGCGCCGGACGAGTCGGCCGAGCTCCTCTTCCGGGTCGAGGCGCTCGCTCCCGGCCGGGGGACTCATCGGATCGAGATAAGCTGGGAGGGGCTCCCCCGGCCGCTCGTCCTCCACGAGGAGTCCACCGATGTCGTGCCGTGAGGCGCCTCCGGCGGGCTCGCTTGTGCCGCCGTTCGGGCCGGGGTAAGATAGAACCTCGACCCCAGCTCCGAGGTGCCCGCGTGGACGACTCCCAGATGATCGAAGTCAAGGTGGCCAGCCTGGGGATCGACTCCTCGACGCAGTCGCCGATCGTCATCCTGAAGGAGAAGGAAGGCGAGCGGTACCTGCCGATCTGGATCGGTCCCAGCGAGGCGAGCGCCATCGCCACCGAGCTGGCTGGAGTGAAGTTCTCGCGGCCGCTGACCCACGACCTGATGAAGACGCTGGTGAAGGCGCTCCACGGCAAGGTCACCCGGGTCGTGATCGGCGCGCTGAAGAACAACACCTACTACGCCCAGATCCTCGTCCAGAACGGGGACGAGGACGTCTCCTCCATCGACGCCCGGCCGAGCGACTCGATCGCCCTGGCGCTGAGGCTCCACGCGCCGATCTTCGCGGCCGAGGAGTTGCTCGACCACACCGCCGAGGAGGTGGGGGAGGTCGACGAGGAGGAGTACGACCCGGAGGCTCTGAAGGATCATCTCCGTCGCATGAACCCGGAGGACTTCGGAAGGTTCAGCCTTTGAACCACAACGACTTGGGCTGTGTGACATGAAGTAAGAGTGCACTAGCTTCGAGGTGCCCCCCGCGCCGGCCGGACCACGGGCCGGAGAACCCCAAGGCGGAGGGAGAATAGGGAATGCGGTGCGAATCCGCAGCGGCCCCGCCACCGTGACGGGCCCCCGCCGGGGGCCCCCAGCCGGGAGACCTGCCTCGGAGCGCGTCGATCGGGATCCTCGCGGGAGGGATCCGGCGACACGTCCGGGGAAGTCCGGCCGTCCGCCCGCCTGCCGCGAGGGAGGCGGGCGTTTTCGTTTCGGGCGGAGGACCGGATGGGACGGACGTGGATCGGACGGATGGTGGCGGCCGCGGCGGTCGCGGCCGCGTGCGGGGGAGAGCCGGAAGCGCAGCCGGAGGCGCCGGGAGCCGTGGCGGTGGTCGATGACGCCGGCCGGCGGGTCGCGCTCCCGGCTCCCGCCCGGCGGATCGTCTCGCTGGTGCCCAGCGTGACCGAGACGGTGGTGGCCCTCGGGGGCGCCGACCGGCTGGTCGCCCGGACGCGCTACGACCTGGACCCGGCGCTGGCCGAGCTTCCGAGCGTGGGCGGGGGGCTGGACCCCGCCGTCGAAGCCCTGGTGGGGCTCCGTCCCGACCTGGTCGTCGCCTGGAACGCGCGGGACGACCGGATCCTCCGGCCGCGGCTCGCGCAGGCGGGGATCCCGGTCTACTCGGCGGCGGTCGAGGATACCGCCGCCGTCTTCTCCACGATCGAGCGGATCGGGATCCTCCTCGGCCGGGCGGGGGCGGCGGATTCGCTGGCCCGGACGCTCCGCGATTCGCTGGCCGCGGTGGCGGCGGAGGCGCCGGCCGTTCGGCCGGCCGTCCTCTACCTGATCGACGGCGATCCGCCGCGGACCGCGGGGGCCGCCAGCTTCATCGGCCAGCTGGTCGGGATCGCCGGCGGACGAGCCGCCTTCCCGGAGCTGGACGCGGCGTGGCCGGCGGTCTCGCTGGAGGCCATCCTGGCCCGGTCGCCGGACGTGATCGTCCTCCCGGAGGGGCCGGGGCTGCCGACCGCGAAGGACCTCTCCAGTCGCCCGGGATGGCGCGACCTGCCGGCGCTCGAGGGCGACCGGGTGGTGCGGGTGCCGGCGGACCTGCTGGCCCGGCCGGGGCCGGGAATCGCGCGCGCGGCGCGGGCCCTGCGGACGGGTCTGGCCCGGCTGGAGGCGCCGTGAGCCGGGCGCTGGCCCTCCCCGTACTGGCGGCGGCCGTCGTCGGCTCGATCACGATCGCCGTCCGGTTCGGGGCCGTGGGCCTCGGCCTGGGGGAGATCGTCGACGCCGTGCGCGGTCAGGGCGATCCCACCGCGGTCGTGATCGTGCGGGACCTCCGGCTGCCGCGGGCGCTCCTGGCCGCCCTGGTCGGAGGCGCGCTGGCGCTCTCGGGCGCGACCTTCCAGGCGCTGCTCCGCAACCCGCTCGCGGAGCCCTACCTGCTGGGGGTCTCCAGCGGGGCGGCGGTGGGGG
>DATLFF010000429.1:0-4893 GCA_035524915.1 Gemmatimonadota bacterium
AGGAGCCTCCATTCGTCTAGTGCCAACGATAAGCTGGTTGGGGCGGAACTTCTTACCACTCACGCAGTGCGGTAACCGGACAGCTGTTCTCGTCTGACGAAGCGAGCGCAGAGCGGCGCGTAGGTTCTCCAGCTCTAGACGTTTTGGAGCGCGTCCGGTCCCCGGCCGTCCGGCCGCGGCCCGGCCACCTCGATCAGCACCCCGTGCGTGAAGAGCGGATGGAAGAACGCGATCTCGCGCCCCTCGGCGCCGATCCGGGGCGCTTCCCCGACGGTCTCCACGCCGTGGTCGATCCCGGCCCGGATCGTCGACCGCACGTCCGGCACGTCGAACGACACGTGGTGGAGGCCCTCGCCGTGGCGGTTCAGGAAGCGGCCCACCGGGGTGTCCTCCCCCAGCGGCTCGATCAGCTCGACCTCGCCTCCCGGGAAGGGCATCAGCGCCACCCGGACGCCCTCGGACTCGATCTCCTCGATCTCCTCGACCTCGAGCCCCAGGACCTCCTCGTAGAAGTTCCGGGCCTCGGCGATCGAGCGGACGGCGATGCCGATGTGGGCCAGTCGGACGGTCATCCAGGGCGCTCCGGCGGGAGGAAACGAGGAGAGGCGAAGGGCGCGCGGTTCGGTTGACACGCCCGGTTTTCGGCCGGTATTATAGCCGCTCACGAGCGGGGGCGTCGAGTCGCTCCGCCGTCACCGGAGGTACGAATTCCATGGCATCCGATCGAGTGCAGGCCGTCACCGACGCGAGCTTCACCGGGGACGTGGTGGAGGCCGAGGGGTTGTCCCTGGTCGATTTCTGGGCCGAGTGGTGCGGGCCGTGCCGGATGATCGCTCCGGCGGTCGAGGAGCTGGCCCAGGAGTACGAGGGCCGGCTCAAGGTGTTCAAGCTCGACGTCGACGAGAACCAGCGGACCGCCCAGGAGTACGCGGTGCGGTCGATCCCCAGCCTTCTCTTCTTCAAGGGCGGCCAAGTGGTCGAGACCGTCGTCGGGGCCGTCCGCAAGCAGCGCCTCGAAGAGGTCATCGAAGCGCATCTGTAGGGGCGGCTTCGATCCGCGCCCGCGTGAGGCCCGCCGCCGGGCGACGGTAGCGGGCCTCGATCGTCCCACCGATCCCGAGGAGGCCGTGCCCGACTGGCTGAAGAACGGCTTCGTCCGGCTTCTCGATCCGGTGGTCGCCGCGCTGGTGCGGCGGCCGGTCCATCCGAACCTGATCAGCTCGGTCGGCTTCCTGGTGACGCTGGCGGCCGCCGCGATCATCTTCGCCCGGCACCTGGTGCCGGGGCTGGTGGTCTTCCTGCTGGGCGGCCTGATGGACATCCTGGATGGCCGCGTGGCTCGCGAGACCGGCCTGGCGTCGAAGTTCGGGTCGTTCTACGACTCGACGCTCGACCGGGTGTCCGAGATCGTGATCTACTTCTCCATCTACGCCTACTTCCGGCCGCTCGACGAATTCTGGTACGCCGGGTACATCGTGATCAGCGCGATGGTGGGCTCGCTGATGGTGTCCTATACCCGCGCCAAGGCCGAGTCCCTCGGCGTGGACTGCAAGGTCGGCATGATGCAACGGCCCGAGCGCGTGGTGCTGCTGGGCGCGGGCGGACTGCTGGTGCCGCTGGCGGGGGCCATCGCCCCGGAGTGGCGCTACGCCCCGCTCCTCGTCGCCATCGGCTCCATCGCCGTGCTCGCCAACTACACCGCCCTGGAGCGGATCTACGAGGTCTACCGGGTGGCCCGCGGAGTGCCGCTGGACGCCCCATCGAGCCGAAAGGAAGGATGAGATGACGGACGAGAGCAAGCGCGGGCCCGCTCCGCTGGAGCAGGTGGCCCCGCAGCCGGTGGAGATCGCCCCGGCCGACGGAAAGCTCGGCGTGCTCCTGCCGGGGCTGGGCGCGGTGTCGACCACCTTCATCGCGGGGGTCGAGGCGATCCGCCGCGGCACCGCCCGCCCGATCGGGTCGCTCACCCAGATGGGCACCATCCGGCTCGGCGGACGGCCCGAGAAGCGGACCCCCGCGATCCGGGACTTCGTGCCGCTGGCCGGCCTCGACCAGCTCGTGTTCGGGGCGTGGGACGTGTTCCCCGACGACGCCTACGAGTCGGCGATGCACGCGGGGGTGCTCGACCGGCATCAGGTCGGCGAGCTGAAGGACTTCCTCTCCACCATCAAGCCCATGAAGGGCGCGTTCGACAAGCGCTACGTGAAGAAGCTGGACGGGACGCACGTCAAGGAGACCCGCTCCAAGCGGGCGTGGGCGGACGGCCTGATCGAGGACATCGCCCGCTTCAAGGAGGAGAACGGCTGCGACCGGCTCGTCATGGTGTGGTGCGGCTCCACCGAGGTGTTCATGGAGCGGGGGCCCGTCCACCAGTCGATCGAGGCGTTCGAGAAGGGCCTCGACGGCGACGACGACGCGATCCCCCCCTCGATGGTCTACGCCTACGCCGCCATCAAGTCGGGGATCCCCTATGCGAACGGCGCGCCCAACCTGTCGGCCGACGTTCCGGCGCTGATCGATCTGGCGGCCGAGAACGAGGTGCCGATCTGCGGCAAGGACTTCAAGACCGGCCAGACCTTGATGAAGACGATCCTCGCACCGGGCTTCAAGGCGCGGCTGCTCGGCATCCAGGGGTGGTACTCCACCAACATCCTGGGGAACCGCGACGGCGAGGTGCTCGACGACCCCGAATCGTTCCGCACCAAGGAGGAGTCGAAGCTGGGCGTGCTGGACTTCATCCTCCAGCCGGATCTCTACCCCGAGCTCTACGGCGACATCAGCCACGTGGTGCGGATCAACTACTACCCACCCCGCGGCGACAACAAGGAGGGGTGGGACAACATCGACATCTTCGGGTGGCTCGGCTACCCGATGCAGATCAAGATCGACTTCCTGTGCCGGGACTCGATCCTCGCCGCCCCGATCGTGCTCGACCTGGCGATCTTCCTCGACTTGGCGAAGCGCGCCGGGATGAGCGGCATCCAGGAGTGGCTCTCCTTCTACTTCAAGAGCCCGCAGGTGGCCGCCGGGCTCTACCCCGAGCACGACCTGTTCATCCAGCTCATGAAGCTGAAGAACACGCTCCGCCACATGATGGGGGAGAAGCAGATCACCCACCTGGGGCTGGAGTATTACTCCGAATAGAGTGAATCGGACGACCCGCCGTCGGATTTTCCTCCTGGCGCTGGGCACGGCGCTCCTCCCGGCGGCGCTGTCCGCGCAGGAGATCGGCGTCCCGTACGGGGCGACCGACCTCTATCCCCGGCACACCGGTATCGACGTGCTCCACTACGAGATCGGGGTCGAGCTGCCGGCCGAGGGCCAGGAGATCCGGGGCCGCACCCGGATCCTGTACGAGGTGACGGGCGCCACCGACCCGGACGGATTCGCGCTCGACTTCGGTGCGATGGCCGTCGACAGCGTGACGGTGGACGGGGTCGCGGCCAGCTGGATGCACGGGGACGGAGCCCTCATGGTGACCGTTCCGCCGTCGGCCTCGGGCGCTCGCCACGAGATCGAGGTGGTGTACCGCGGCGAGCCGGCCGACGGGCTGATCTTCGGCGCGACCGCCGCCGGCGCGCGGACGGTCTTCGCCGACAACTGGGCGGACCGGGGGCGCCATTGGTTCCCCTCCATCGACCACCCCTCCGACAAGGCGAGCGTCGAGTTCGACGTCGTCGCACCGGCCGCATGGCGGGTGGTGGCGAACGGGGTCCTGGTGGAGCGGACCGATCTCGGCGACGGGCGGGCGCGGACCCGCTGGGCCGAGAGCTCCGAGATCCCCACCTACACGATGGTGATCGGGGCGACCGAGTTCGCGGTCGGATCCCTCGGCTATGCCGCCGGGGTCGAGCTGACCGCGTGGTCCTATCCGGCCGATTCCGCCGCGGCGGCGGCGATGTTCTCCCGCACGGCCGAGATCGTCGCCTTCTACGATTCGCTCTTCGGCCCCTACCCGTACGACAAGCTGGCCCAGGTCCAGTCGGCCACGAAGTACGGCGGGATGGAGAACTCGAGCGCGATCTTCTACTCGGCGAGCGGGGTGGCGGGTGCGCTGGAGAACCCGGTGACGCGGTCGGGGAACGCGGGCGTGGTGCCCCACGAGATCGTCCACCAGTGGTTCGGCGACGCGGTCACCGAGGCGGACTGGAACCACGTGTGGCTCTCGGAGGGGTTCGCCGACTACTTCGCGGCCGTCTTCTTCGAGTTCCACGGGAGCCCGTCCGGCCAGGGTCCCGAGGAGCTCGCCCGCCGGATGGCGGGGATGCGGGACCAGATCCGGGAGTACCAGCGGCAGGTGCCGGACGCGGCGATCCACGATCCCGGCCGGGGGCCCGGCGAGTACGAGGGGCTCCTGACGCCGCTGAACTACGACAAGGGCGCGTGGGTGCTGCACATGCTGCGGGACCGGGTGAGCGACGCGGCGTTCTTCGAAGCCGTCCGCGACTACTACGCGACATTCCGCGATGGCGTCGCCTGGACGGCCGACTTCGAGCGGATCGTGGAGGCGGCGTCGGGCGAGGACCTGGGCTGGTTCTTCGCCCAGTGGATCGGCCGGGCCGGGCATCCCGCGCTCGCGGTCGAGCACGCGCCGGCCGGCCCCGGCCGCGTCCGGATCGTCCTCCGGCAAACGCAGCCGGGCGAGCCCTTCCGGGTGCCGGTCGACCTCGGCCTGGAGTGGGAGGGGGGGAGCCGGGTCGAGCGGGTGTGGCTGGAGGGCGCCGACGGCGAGTGGACGTTCGAGACGCCGGCCCCGGTCCGGAGCGTCGTGATCGACCCCGGGGTGCGGCTCCTGTGGGAGCCGGTCGGGGAGTGACCCCCCAGGAGGGTGGCCGCGGCGGTTGTGCCGGCGGGACCTCCCGACGATATATTCGGTGCGGTGGATTCGGTGCG
>DATLFF010000430.1:0-3985 GCA_035524915.1 Gemmatimonadota bacterium
AGGCGGCGTACCTCTACGCCCTGGCCCGCTGGATGGAGTCCGGCGGAAGCCTCCCCGCCGAGGACCCGGTCGGCCGCCTGGCCGCGCTCGAGAGCATCCTCTACACCACCCGGGCCGCACTCGAGCGGGCGCCGCGGGACCCCGTGCTCGGGGGCTTCTACCGCACCGCCCTCGCCCAGCGCGAGGCGATGATCACGCAGGTCGACATGACGATGGAGGACGAATGGTACTGACGAAGGATGGACACCTGACGAAGATTCGCCGGATCGCGCCCGTCGCCCTCGCGGCGGCGCTCCTGGCCGTGGCCGCCGCGCCGAACCCGGCGCTCTCCCAGGAGAAGGACGGCATCGTCCGGGTCGTGGTGAACCGGGGCCTCCGGTTCGGCTTCCAGCTGGAGAACGGCCCCCCGCCCGTGGTGGACCGCGTGATCCTCGGCTCCCCCGCCGAGAAGGCCGGCATCCGGCGGGGCGACGTGATCCTCCGGGTGGACAACCGGGCGGCCACGGTCGAGTCGCTGCGGCGAGCCGCCCGGGAGGCGGACGAAGGCGAGCGGGTGTCGCTGCGGATCCGGCGCGACGGTCGCGAAATGGACGTCCTGGTGACGCTGGACACCGGCTGGGGCGACGAGACGGTGGTGGTGATCGACGCCGACTCGATCCGCCATCTGACGCGGAAGTACCTGGACGAGGCCCGCGAGGCCTTCCAGAACCACGAGTTCGATTTCGACTTCGGCCGTTTCAATTTCGATTTCGAGCCGGGGGAGTTCACCTTCGTCTGGCCGGATTCGTTGGGCGAGGGATTCCGAATGTTCCGGCAGGGCGAGGACGGTCCTGGGAGCTCCTTCGGAGGGGTCTTCCACCTCGCGCCCTCCGGCCTCAGCGGGGCCCGGCTGAGCGAGCTCAACCCCGGTCTCGCCCGCCACTTCGAAGGGGTCAGCGAGGGCGTCCTGGTGCTGGACGTCCAGCCCGGCAGCCCGGCCGCCCGGGGCGGCCTCCAGCCCGGCGACGTGATCGTCCGCGCCGGCGACCGGCCGGTCCGCGACCAGCAATCCCTCTGGCGCGCCGCCCGGGGGGAGGGCGATCTGGCCCTGGGCGTGGTCCGCGACGGGCGCGAGACGACGCTTCGCCTGGAGCGCCGGCGCTAGCAGCCCGCTGGAAACGGAGACGGGCCGGAGCGCATGCCCCGGCCCGTCCCTTACAACTTTATTTGTAGAGCCCTAGATCGCGTCGACCCGCACGATCCCGGGGACCATCTCCCGGAGCCGCTGCTCGATCCCCTGCTTGAGCGTCATCGTGCTCATCGGGCACCCGCCGCAGGCCCCCATCATGCGGATGGTCACGACCCCTTCCTCGATGTCGAGGAGCTCGACGTTGCCGCCGTCCATCGCGATGGCCGGGCGGATCGTGTCGAGGGCCTCCTCGATGCGAAGGCGCATCGTCTCGTCGTCGGGCACTGCGACCTCGGCCTCGGTGGCCGGGCCGGCCGTGCTCTCCTGGCGGATCTCGGTGTCGTTTGTCATCGTATGTCTCCCTACCACGAAGATGGCGATTTCGTTCCGCCGCCGAGTCTAGATCCGGCCCCGGCCCCAGGCAACCGGCGGGCCTCAGGGGCGGAAGGCGCCGGAGGGCTCGCGGGTCCGCTCGTGCTCACGCTCGACCCGCTCCTCGCGCAGCCGCGTCAGGAGCTCGTGCAGACCGGCGTAGAGCGGCTCCACCGGCCGGTTGTCGGGCAGCGCCGATTCCTTGCGGAGCCGGCCGCGCTCGAGCATGTGCATCATCGTCGTCTTGTCGTAAAGCTCCTCGAAGACGGTGTTGTAGAGATCGGCCTCCCGGCGGAAGTAGTCCTCCATCAGGTTCCACACCAGGTCGTGCTCGGCGGTGCCCTCCTCGCGGCGCTCGCGCATCAGGGTCTTCACTGCCAGGAAGAAGTCGAGCATGAACCCCTTGTAGGCGACCTGGGCGTGCTGGAAGAGCGCCCGGTGGAGCGCGCGCAGGTGCAGGACGAGCGCGCCCACCACGATCACCATCAGGATCATGATCGTGGCCAGGACGAGCTCGAACGGCGTCGCGCCGGCCAGGGCCAGGCCGACGTACGCGGCGACGACCGCGGCGGCGAGAACGACCGTGCCCAGGATTTTGATCATCGTCTTGATCATCGGAGTGCGGGGCCCATGCTAGGGCCGACCGCGGAAAAAGGCAACGGACCCGGCGTCGGCGGAGGGGGTACATTGCCCTCCATGGCCGACGCCAAGCGCATCCTCTGGGTCGACGACGAGATCTCGGGACTCAAGTCCCACATCCTGTTCCTCGAGGCCCGGGGCTTCGACGTCCGGACGGCCCCCAACGGTGAGGACGCCCTCGCCATGATGGCCGAGGACGGCTTCGACGCGGTGCTGCTGGACGAGCAGATGCCGGGGCTCCGCGGCATCACGGTCTTCGAGCGGATCCGCGACCTCCACCCCCGTCTCCCCGTCGTCATGGTGACGAAGAGCGAGGAGGAGACCCTGATGGACCAGGCGATCGGCCGGCGGGTGGACGATTACCTGGTCAAGCCGATCAACCCGAACCAGGTCCTGTCGGTGCTCAAGCGGCTCCTCGAGGGCACCCAGATCCGCCACCAGACGATCGCGCAGGAGTTCAGCCGCCGCTACCTGGATCTCGAGGACGAGCGGAAGGGGTGCGACTCGTGGGACGACTGGGTGACCCTCTACCACGACCTCCTCACCTGGGAGCGCCGCCTGATCGAGGCGGGCGAGCGCGGGCTCCTCGCCAGCCAGCAGGAGCTCCACAAGGCGGCGAACGCGGACTTCTCGCGCTGGGTCCAGGAGCGCTACCGCGGGTGGGTGGCCGCCGCGCCGGGGGAGCGGCCGCCGCTGTCGCCGGATGTGATCGGGCGCTGGGTCCAGCCGCTCATGGAGGCCGACGACGGCCCCGTCTTCTTCGTGATCATCGACTGCCTGCGCCTCGACCAGTGGATGGTGATCCGCGATGCCGTCGCGCCGATGTTCGAGATGCGCGAGGAGTTCGCCGGCTCGATCCTCCCGTCGGCCACGCCGTACTCGCGGAACGCCATCTTCAGCGGCTGGTTCCCCCGCAAGATCGCCGAGAAGCACCCCGAGCTGTGGGTGGGTGACGCCGACGTCGAGGGGTCGATGAACCCGAACGAGAAGCTGCTCCTGGAGTTGCAGCTCAAGCGCAAGGGGCTCGGCGCGGCGGGCTCGGTGCAGTACCACAAGGTGTTCACCGCCGACGAGGGAGCGGCGGCGCTGAGGAAGGTGCCCCAGGCGCTCCAGACCCGGCTGTCGGCGTTCGTCTTCAACTTCATCGACGTGCTGACCCACGGTCGCTCGGAATCCGAGATCCTGCTCGAGATCGCGCCCGACCCGGAGGCGTTCCGCTCGCTGACCCGGTCCTGGTTTCTCCATTCCGCGATCCACGACCTGCTCCACGAGGCCGCCCGCCACGGCGTGCGGGTGGTCCTCACCTCCGACCACGGCTCGGTCCACTGCCTGCGGCCGGCCACGGTGTACGCCCGCAAGGACGCCACCCAGAACCTGCGCTACAAGTTCGGCAACAACATCCGGGCCGAGCAGCCCGACGCCGCCTTCCGCGCGCTGGACCTGGAGGCGATCGGGCTGCCCCCGATGGGGACCAACGTGGCCGGACTCATGGCGGTCGAGGACTACTACTTCGTCTATCCGACCAAGCTGCGCGAGTACCAGAGCCGCTACTACGGCGCCTTCCTCCACGGCGGGATCTCGCTCGAGGAGCTGATCCTGCCGGTGGTGACCCTCACGCCGCGCTGAGCACCTGATCGCCAAGGTGCTGTTCGTGGTGTTCCTGGTCCTGTTCCTGGTGTCGATCCTGCTGTAGCGGGGGCCGCTGTGGCCGTGCGGGGCCCGCAGCCCCGCCCGGACGCCGCGGGCGTCTCCCACCCCCCCCTGGGGAACGGCGCGCCCGGGGCCCGGAGGGGGGGGGGGGGGGCG
>DATLFF010000431.1:0-3133 GCA_035524915.1 Gemmatimonadota bacterium
CGATCGAGCCCGCGGCGATATCCGCGGCGTGACCGGCCGCCCCCGGGTCGAGGGCGAGGGCGGACGGGGGGCCGGCGCCCGGGTCCACCAGGGCGAGCCCGGTCGGGCCGCCCTCGGCCATGAGCCGCGCCGCGTATTGGCGCTCGAACCCGGCGTAGCCCAGGAACTCGAGCTGGTGGTACTTGAAGCGGAGCAGCGCGAGGGTGTGCCACGGCTCCACCCGCTCCAGCAGCCGGCGCTCGTCCGGGTGCGCCGCCAGGTACGCCTCGAAGCCGGCCGCGTAGGCGTCCAGCATCCGCCGCATGCGCGGGCCGGCCCGAGCGTACTCCTCGCGGGCGAGCCGCGGGATCTCGAGCGCCCGGGCCAGGTAGTCGTCCAGGAGCGCCTCCTCCCCGAAGAGCTCGGCCCCCCGGCCCGCCGCGCGGACGAAGTTCTCCTCGACCGCCGGCCAGTCCTCCTCCGCCTGCACCCACGCGGCGGCGAACGTCACGCTCGCGTCGGTGGGGCCGAACACGTGCGGGACGCCCCAGGCGTCCCGGTGGATGGTGGCCGGCTCCCGGGCGGCGGGGGCCGGCTGGTGGACCAGGGCCGCGTCGATCCACGGCAGGATCCGCCCCGGCAGCCGCTCGGGCATCCGGTTCCGGTGGTCCCCGTCGTACACCTCGTAGACGTGCGGCACGCCGAGTGCCTCGAGGGTGTCCGAGAACGCCTTCGCCCCGGCCGGGATGTGGGCGAACTCGTCGTCGAACCCGGAGTCGAGCGCGAGCCCGCGGAGGCCGCGGAGCGCCTCGGCGTGGTCCGCCACGGTGGCCAGCGGCAGGGCCGCCGCCCAGCGGTCCAGCGCACCGGTCGGAACGAGCGAATCGCCCGCCACCTGGAAGGCGGGCGCGAAGTACAGGGGCGGCCGGTCCGGATCCGGCGAGAGCGCGGCCGAGACCGCCGCCTGGACGATCGGCCAGAAGTCGCGCTCCTCCTCCAGCCGGCGCCACAGGTCCTCCGCCGAGCGCATCTCCGCCAGCGTCCGCCAGGTGGCCGGCTCCACCGGCTCGTCGCCCAGACAGCAGAGGCAGCACGGGTTCATGGCCCAGGCGACCGAGAAGACGCCCGGGTGCTCCATCGGGAGCCGGATCGCGCCGAAACCGCCCATCGAGTGGCCGGTGATCGCGCGGCTGCCGGGATCCGCGATCGTCCGGTACGTCGCGTCCACGTGGGCCACCAGATCGCGCGCGATGAAGTCCCCCCATCCGCCGCCGACCGGGGAGTTCATGTACATGCTCCCGCCGTACGCGTTCCGCCCGTTCGGCATCACCACGATCGCGGGCCGGATCTCGCCCACCGCGATCAGACTGTCCATGACCGCCGGCACCGTCATCCCGCCGTAGGCCGGCTCCACCCAGACGGACGGGGAGTCGAGGATGCCGTGGAGCAGGTAGACCGTGGCGTAGCGGCGGTCCGGCTCCTCGTCGTAGCCGGGCGGCAGGTAGACGTACGCCGGCTGCTCGGCGGCGTCGCCGAGGAGGTTGCCGGCGAGGGCCGGGGCGGGGACGGTATCGGCGACCACCCGGCCGGCCGGCTGGGCGCCGAGGGACGGCGCTCCGGCGGCCAGCGCCAGGAGCGCGATCGGGATGCGGGAGGGCATGGATCTCCTTCCTTCGGGCGATTTCGACGTCGTTCCGGGATGGCTCCCTACGACGCCGCGGGGCCCGGAGTTCCGACGATGGCCCGGGGATGATACCACGGCCGCCAGCGACGGCGCCCCGTTGCCCCCGCCCGCCTCCGCGTGAAATACTCCCGGCTCGCCATGCCCCACGTCACGATCGAGATCCCGCGGATCCTCCAGGACAGCGCCGGGGGCCGGACCCGGCTCGAGCTGGAGGCCGAGAACCTGGCCGCCGCGGCCGGCGAGCTGCGCCGCAAGTGGCCGGTGCTGGCGACCCACGTGTTCACGGAGACCGGCGCGCTCCGATCCCACGTGCTGCTCCTGCACAACGACCAGCTCACCCTCTGGGGGAACGCCGACGTCCGGTTGAGGCCGGGCGACCGGCTGGAGATCCTCCAAGCCGTCAGCGGAGGATGAGGAGGACCCCATGAGCGATCGAACGGTGGTGTGGGCAGGAACCGTGAAGGGCCTCTACGGCTTCGAATCCGACGGTGACCGCCGCGACTGGACCGTGACGGGCCCGCTCCTCCCCGAGTGGGAGGTGAGCGCGATCCTGACCGATCCCGACGACCCGGACCACCTGATGGTCGGGACCTCCCACTTCGTGTGGGGGACCACCCTGCGCGAGACGCGCGACTCCGGCGAGACATGGACCGAGATCCTCCTGCGCGATCCCGAGGAGCCCGCCGAGCACCCTTTGAAGCGCGTCTGGCAGATCGTCCGCGGCCCGGAGCCGGGAATGCTCTACGCCGGCGTCGAGGACGCCGCGCTCTACCGGAGCGACGACGACGGGGCCACCTGGCGCGAACTGACCGGGCTCACCTCCCACCCATCGCGGCCGAATTGGAATCCCGGCGCCGGCGGGCTCTGCCTCCACACGATCCTGATCGATCCCGCCGACCCGGCGCGCATGTGGGTGGGGATCAGCGCGGTCGGCGTCTTCGCCACCGCCGACGGCGGCGAGACCTGGACGGCCATGAACCGCGGTCTGCCGCCGATGGGCTCGACCGGCTCGTCCGACGAGGACGCGATGTTCTGCATCCACAAGATCGTCCAGGATCCCGACGCGCCGGGCCGGCTCTTCATGCAGTTCCACGCCCACACCATGACGCCGGACCAGACCCGCTCGAGCGGCGTCTTCCGGAAGGAGTCCGGGACGGACGAGTGGACGGCGATCGACGGGGAGATCCCGCTCAAGTTCGGCTTCCCGATCGCGATGTCGGGGAAGGGGGAGCTGTTCGTGATGCCGCTGCTGGGCGACGACAACCGCGTGTTCGATGGCGGCGTGCCGCGGGTGTGGCGCTCCACCGACCGCGGAGAGAGCTGGGACGCCCTCGACGCGCGGCCCACGGACGAGCCGGTCTTCTCGGCGGTCCTGCGCGACGCGATGACGCTGGACGGCCGCGACCCGACCGGGATCTACGCGGGCACCACCGGCGGGGACGTCCTCGCCTCGGCCGACGCGGGGGAGTC
>DATLFF010000432.1:0-3247 GCA_035524915.1 Gemmatimonadota bacterium
TGGGATAGCATCGCGGCGGACCCCGAGGGGTTTCCACTCACCGAGGCCCAGAAGGCCGAGCTGGCTCGCCGCTTGGAGGAGCACAGGGCGGATCCGGGTTCCGCCGTGCCCTGGGAAGAGGTCCGGGAGCGACTGTATAAGAAGCACGGGTGAACCGCGAATTCGTTGTCCGACTTCGGGCCGAAGCTGAACTTTCGAAGCCAGCCTGGAAACGTTAGACGCCACGGTTTCTGGCGCTTCTGTGATTCGAGCCGGCAGGGATCGATGGTCAAACTTCTCGGCGCTTTCATAAGTATTCTGGTGTTCCCCAGTGTCGGGAGCACGCAGGCTCCGGTCACAGATACCGCACGTATAGCCGAGGTGCTCGCGGTCGAGCTGAGCAAGACAGAGGGCGAGATCCTTGTCGAAGAAGCGGGAATTGGCCCTCACGTGGCAGCCGCGCTCAATGTGGCCGTGGTACCCAAGCGTCCCAGACCCGTGTGCCCTTGGCTCGAAGGCACGGTACCAGACCGTGGTGTGGTTCTGGTGGTTCGATTGATGGAGCTGAACAGGGTGAGAGCGCGGGTGCACGTGGACACGATGTGCAGCGGGGACGCTAAAGGTCCTGGCGGCTTCATGAGCATTGTCGGGTATGAGCTGGAGAAACACGGTGGGGAGTGGAGAGTGGTGGTGCGACGAACGCTCTTCATCACATAGGTGGCTGGTGGCCGCGGCACCTGACAAACGGGTGGCGCCTCCGCCATGCTTGGAAGGAAGTCGGCATGAACAGCGAAGCTCAGACACGTACCAGAGCGGTTTGCGCGGGGGTGCTTGCCCTCATTCTGGGTGCCTGCTCTCCCACGGACGCGGGGGACGTTTTCGGCATCCAGACCGATAGCACGGATTATCGGCTTCGGCACGAGGGCGGTTTGTACTCGGTGAGTTTACAGGTCCGGGTCACGAATCCTCTCGACCGGACGGTCTTCCTCCATCGCGAATGCGGCTATGGAGAGAGGCCTTCAAGAGGGCTGCTTCGGGCGGACGGGGATACGACCTCCATCCGGCTGGGCAGCGGCGTGTGCATCACCAGGCCTCTGCGTGAACCTATTCCGCTGCAGAGCGGCGAAACCTACGTAGATCAGGTCGAGCTGCTAAGCACAGAATCTCCGCATGCCAATCCGCCGATCACGATGGAAATGCGAACGGGCAAATTCGTCCTGGTCTACGATCTCCAGCTGACCGATGCCGTTGAGGGGTGGGGACCAGTAGACCCACTGCCTCCCGAACGTACTTCCTCGAATCCCTTTGTCGTGCGTGCGCCTGAATAATCGGATGATCCTGGCGAGGCGCGCGCGACAGATGACATCGGCCAGCACGGCTGAGTGAGCGGCAACGCGAGCCCCACCGCTGAAACAAACCCAGCCTCCGACCTGTAGGGCCTCGACACCATTGTCCGGCCCCCGCCCCGGCAACAATGTCGCCGAACGGAGGGGCGGCTCCCCCACGTAAGCGAGGCCCCGCATGCGACGCACGCTGGAAGCCTGGACGCGAGACTTCACCCGGGCCGCGCGCAGCCTGGCGAAGGCGCCGGGGTTCACCCTGATCGCCGGGGCGACCCTCGCGCTGGCCATCGGAGCGACGACGGCGATCTTCAGCGTCGTCGACGCGGTGCTGCTCGACCCCCTGTCCTTCCCCGAGCCGGACGAGCTCGTGGTCATCCGGGGGACGGCGCCGGGATCGGACCTGCCGGAGGAGTTCGGGCTGGGCGCGGAGTTCTACGTCCAGTACCGTGAGAGCGCCGCGACGCTGGAGGACCTGGCGTTCGCCGGGGGCGGACAGACCACGGTCCGGGCGGACGACACCGTGGAGCGGCTCTTCATCGCGGCGGGGCCGCCGTCGCTGTTCTCCACGCTGCGCGTGGCGCCGGTGCTCGGGCGGCTGCCCGCGGACGCGGACGACGAGGGGGACGTCGCCGTAATCAGCCACTGGCTATGGACGGACTGGTTCGGCCGGGACCCGGGCGTGCTGGGCCGGACGATCGAGGTCTCGGGCGAGCTGCGGACGGTGATCGGAGTGATGGGTCCGGACTTCGAGTTCCCGGACGAGCGGACGTCCCTCTGGATGCACGACCTGATCACCCCACCCGTCCGGCCGGGGGGCTTCAACCTCAACCTGGTCGGGCGGATGGCGCCGGGGGCGGACCACGAGGCCGTGGCGGCGGAGCTGGCGTCGCTGACGCCGCGGGTCCCCGAGCAATTCGGCGGGTCGCCCGGCTACCTGCGCATCCTCGAGAGCTACCGGCCCGTCGTGCGGTCGCTGGAGGAGGAGCTGGTCGGCGACTTCGCCGCGCCGCTCTGGATCCTCCTGGGCACCGTCGGGATCGTCCTGCTGATCGCGTGCGCCAACGTCGCGAACCTCATGATCGTCCGGGCCGAGGGCCGGGAGCGGGACCTGGCCGTCCGCCGGGCCCTGGGCTCGGGGCGGTGGGGGCTGATCCGCGGTCAGATGGCCGAGGCGCTGCTCCTGGCCGCGGTCGGCGGGGCGGGCGGCGTGCTCCTCGCCTGGGCCGGCGTGCCGGTGCTGGTCCGGGCGGCGCCCGAGAGCATCCCCCGGCTCTCCGCCGTCGGGATCGACGCCAGCACGCTGCTGTTCACGGCGGGCGTGGCGACGCTGGCCGCGGTCGTTTCCGGGCTCCTGCCGGCGCTCCGGTTCTCCACGCCCGACATCATGCGCGGCCTGCGGAGCTCGCTGCGGGTGGGCGCGGGGGCCAACCCGCTGACGCGGAACACGCTCGTCGTCGTGCAGACCGCGGCGGCGCTGGTCCTGCTGGTGGGCTCGGGGCTCCTCCTCCAGAGCTTCCGGGGGCTGCGGAGCGTCGACCCGGGCTACGACACCGAGGACATCTTCACCTTCCAGGCGGCGCCGGACCCGCGGGAGCACGCCCTGAGCGACGGCCCGTCGTTCGCCCGCTTCCACTACGCGTTCATGGACCGCCTTGCCGCCATCCCGGGCGTGGAGTCCGTCGGGCTCGTGAACACGCTGCCGCTGGACGAGGGGGCGGGGTCGGCCCGCGTCGCCACCCGGAACTACGACGGCGCGCCCGAGTCCGCGCCCCTCGTGCGCATCACCATGGCGGGCGGGGACTATTTCCGGGCCATGGGGATCCAGCTCCTGAGCGGCAGCCACTTCGAACGGATTTCGAGCCCGACGGGCGAGGCCACCGCCATCGTGAGCCGGGCGGCGGCGGAGCTCCTGTGGCCGGGGGAGA
>DATLFF010000433.1:0-15350 GCA_035524915.1 Gemmatimonadota bacterium
GAGCCCCGAAAACCGTTTCGAACCCGAGGAGATGCGATGAACCGGATCGGTACGTTTCTGACCCTGGCCGCGGCGGGCGCTCTGCTCGCGCCGGCGGCCAACGCCCAGGACGTCGACCTGAACGCCGCCGGTCGACGCCCGGCCGAGATCGCCCGCGACGAGTCGTCCAAGCCGGTCGAGGTGCTGGAGTGGATCGGCCTGGAGGAGGGCGCGACCGTCGCCGACCTGATGGCCGGCACCGGCTACCACAGCTGGATCTTCGCTCAGTGGGTCGGCCCCGAGGGCCACGTCTACTCGCAGTCGTCGCCGTCTCGGGCGGATACGCTCCGGGCGCGGATCGACTCCGGCGACCTGGCGACGGGGTACGTCCACTACGTGGAGCGGATCTCGGACCTCTCCGACGGAGCGTTCGACCTGATGTTCACGGACCGCAACTACCACGACCTCCCGCCCGACCAGATCCCCACGGTCCTGGCGACGATCCAGTCGAAGCTCAAGCCCGGCGGACTCTTCGTGGTGATCGACGCGCGCGCCACCGAAGGCCGCGACACCAAGGCCCACCGGATCGCCGACGACGTGATCGTGGAGGAAGTGACGGCGGCGGGCTTCGAGCTGGTCGAGAAGAGCGAGATGATGGCGAACCCGGCCGACGACCACGTGGGCGGCGACTTCGAGAATCGGGACTCGCTCGACCGGAGCCTGATCAAGTTCCAGAAGCCCGCCGGCGGGGAGCACGGCGAGCACGAGGGGCACGGCGGCCGGTAGACCCGGCGGGCGGACTCCCGCCGCGGCACCGCTGGAACTCGCGTTGTAAGGCCCGCCGGAGGGCGGTATGTTTGTTCGTTCGTGGGGCTGTAGCTCAGCTGGGAGAGCGCCTGAATCGCACTCAGGAGGTCGTCGGTTCGATCCCGATCAGCTCCACCAAGAGATGAAGCAGGGCCCGGTGAGCCGTTGGCGCGCCGGGCCTTCTGCTTTCTTGGGCCCGTTCCCGCGTCGGGGTCTGGCGCGGTGACCGGATGGGTCGCATGTTGAATCTCTGCCCGAATCACACGGTACAGGACGAATACGGAGCCGCTTCCGATGAATCGCGTCCAAGTCTGGAGGAGATCCGCACCCGCCGCGTTCCTGCTGGCGGTGGTCCTGTCGGCGGGCTGCGAGAGCTCGTCGCCGACCGACACGGCGGGTCCGGCGCCGGGGGTGGAGTCGTTCGACGCCGAGGTGGCGATCGCGTGGCTCCGTCTGACGATCGACCTCACCCGGGACGAGGGCCTGTTTCCACCGTCGGCCGCCCGGGCCTACGGGTACGTCGGCGTGACCCTGTGGGAGGCGGTGGCGCCGGGGGTCCCGGGCGGACGATCCCTCGCCGGACGGCTCAACGCCCTCGGCCCGGTACCGACGGCATCTCCGGACCTCCACTGGCCGGCAGTCGCCAACGCCGCGCTGGCCGAGATCGCCCGGCGACTCTACACGAGCCCCGGCAGCCAGGGGGCGATCGACGATCTGGAGGCGGCGTTCCGGGAGCGGTTCCGGAGCGACGTCCGGGCATCCCTGCTCGAACGCAGCGCCGAGCACGGGCGAAGCGTGGCCGTGGAGATCTGGGACTGGTCCCTCGGCGACGGCTACGGGGTGCTGGCGAACTGTCCGTACCTCCCCACGGATGACCCCGCCCGCTGGCGCCCGACCCCGCCGGGGTTCGAGGGGCCGGTCGAGGCGTGCTGGGGGCAGATGCGACCGCTCCTGCTGGGCGATCCCGGAGAGTGCGCGGCGGGCGCCCACCCGCCCTACTCGGAGGAGCCGGGGAGCGAGTTCCATCGACAGGCCATGGAAGTGTACGAGACGGTCCGGGACGCGACCCCCGAGCAGCGGACCATCGCGCTCTTCTGGGCGGACCTGGCCGGAGAGTCGGGGACCCCGGCCGGGCACTCGCTCTCGATCACGGCCCAGGCCCTGGAAGGGACCGACGCGCGGCTCGACCGGGCGGCGGAAGCCTTCGCGAGGGTGGGGATCGGGGAGTCCGACGCGTTCATCGCGTGCTGGGCGGCGAAGTACCACTACAATCTCCTCCGGCCCATCACGTACATCCGGGCCTTGATCGACCCGGCGTGGGAGTCGGTGCTGGAGACGCCTCCGTTCCCCGCGCACCCGTCGGGTCACTCCAACGACGCGGGGGCCTCGTCGACCATCCTGACCGCGATCTTCGGCGACGGGTTCGCGTTCACCGACCACACGAACGACCCGCGGGGATTCGCTCCGCGCTCGTTCGGCTCGTTCTTCGAGGCGGCCGAGGAGTCGGCGTTCTCGCGGCTCTACGGGGGGATCCACTACCGGTTCGACATCGAGCTGGGCCTGGAGCAGGGGAGGTGCGTGGGGCGGGCGGTAAACGCGTTGGAGTTCCGCGCGCCGGTTTTCGCGCGGTCGGCGCATCGCGGCGATTGACGATTCCGGCGAGCGCGGGCTACGTTCGGGCCGCTGGACACGACCGGGACCCGAAACCTGGAGATGCGGATGAAGAGGATGGCGACGTTCGTGACACTGGCCGCGCTCGCGCTGACCGCCTGCGAGGACCAGGCCTCGGCGCCCATCTCACCGGCGGCCCCCGCGGCCCCGGTGCCGGCGGCCTCCGCGATCCCGGCCCTTTCCGCGGGAGAGTCGGCGTGCCCCTGCTGGAGCGAGCGCTCGCTCGCCTCGGCCTTCCCGGTCGCCAGCTTCCATTTCGAGGACCTGACCGCGGAGGCGGAGGCCGGACGCGCCGTGCTCCAGCTGGGCGACGTGGCCAACGCCCGCGTCCTCCAGGCGCTGGTCCAGTACGCGCCGCGGCCGGCCGGCGGCGCCGGCGACAACTGGTGCCAGGTGGCAACCTTCGGGACGGCGGGCCTCGAGCGCGAGGCGACCTCCGCCATCCGGATCTCGGCGGAGGAGTTCGCCGCCTGCGCGGGGATGGTCCGCGACCGGGCGGCGGCGCTCGGCGTGGCAACGTCGGCCGACTAACGGCCCTCCGGCCGGCCGGCGGCGCCGGAGCCACCCTCCCGGATGAGCCAGAGCCGGCCGTCCTCCACCCGATAGATCAGCGGCGCCACCAGGAGCCGAGGGTAGCGATCCCGCAGCCGCTCGGCCTCGCTCCGCGCGAAGTCCACCTCGTCGCCGATCTCGAACTGCGGGGCGAAGGTGTCGAAGTGCGACTCCGCCGCCTCCCGCTCCCAGCCCACGTCGACCAGACCGTCCACGAACGGTGTCCGGCGATCGTGCAGGCCCACCATTCCGCAGTGGGTATGCCCCACCAGCGCCAGCGCCCGAACGCCGCCCACCGCGACGGCGTAGGAGACCTTGAACTCCGCCGGCTGCAGGTTGGCGCCGCCGGCGCGGATCACGAAGGCGAACCGGTCCGGGATCCGGAGGACCTTCCGGTTGTCCATGCACATCCCGATCAGGATCTCCGCGGAGTCGTGCTCCTCCAACGGCGCACCCAGGTTGTGGTAGGCGAGCAGCCGCTCGATCGGCGTACCGCGCCAGGCCTCGGGCACGTCCTCGGGTCGGTCGACGGGCAGGAGTCGATCCACGGCGAATCCCCCTTCCACGGTGAGGTGCCGCCCCCGTGACGGCGCCCTGCGCGGCGGATAACGTAGCGCACGTGCGCTCCTTCTACGACCGGGTGTACGACGAGGTGCGGCGGATCCCCCCGGGAACCGTCACGACCTACGGCCACGTGGCCGCCCTGGCCGGCAACCCGCGCGCCGCCCGCACGGTGGGCTGGGCGCTCCACGCGCTACCCGATGGCACCGACGTGCCGTGGCAACGGGTGGTGAACGCCCGCGGCGGGATCTCGATCTCCAAGATCGGCCTTCCCGCCGAGCTCCAGCGGGCGCTCCTGGAGGCGGAGGGGGTCGAGTTCCGGGTCGACGGCACGGTGGACCTGGACCGCTGGGGATGGCCGGGACCGGAGGTGGGCGAGTGACGCTCAAGGGGATGGTGGACCGGACGGTGGCGCGGGCGCTCGCGCCGGTCCCCAGGGTTCAGCGGTGGTGGGCCCGGCGCGCGGCGGACGCCGAGGCCGCCGGGCCGACGCCGTGGGCCCCGTTCGGGCGGCGCTTCTCGGAGTGCCGGGCAGCCGTGGTGACGACCGGCGGCTTCCACCTTCCGGACCAGCCGGGGTTCGACTGCGACCGGGGTGACCCCACGTTCCGCGAGATCCCGGGGGACGTCCCGCTCGCGGACCTCCGGATCTCCCATACCCATTACGACACGCGGGACGCGCGGGCCGACCCGAACATCCTGCTCCCGCTCGACCGCTTGCGGGAACTGGTGGCGGAGGGGGCGCTGGGGTCGGTCGCGCCCACCCACTACTCGCTCATGGGCTACATCCCCCAGGTCGAGGCGCTGGTGGGGGAGACCGCGCCGGCGATCGTCCGGCGGATGGGGCGAGAGGAGGTCGACCTGGCGCTCCTCACGCCCGCCTGAGGGACCTGCGTGCAGTCCGTGGGACTGCTTCAGCGGGAGATCGAGGCGGCGGGGATCCCGACCGTGTCGATCTCGCTCGTCCGCGAGGTGACCGAGCGGCTGGCCCCGCCGCGGGCGCTGTACCTCAGGTGGCCGTTCGGACACCCCCTGGGGGAGCCGGGGAACGTGCTGCAGCAGCGACGCGTGCTCTGGGAGTGCTTCCGGGACCTGCGGGAGCGGCCACGCGAGGAGCGCGGGCGGGTGCGCGACCTCGGCCTTCGATGGCGGCGGGAGACGTACTCGCCGGTGGATTTCGGCTCCCTCGACGACGCGGCCGGATGAGCCCTCTCCCGGCATCCCGGAATCTGCCGCTCTTCACCTACGGGACGCTCCTCGACGAGACGTTCACCCGCCGGCTCCTGGAGAGAGCGGTCGAGTCCGAGGCCGCCCGGCTCCTCGACTCCGAGCTCCTGCAGCTCGAGGGCCTGGACTACCCGACGGTGTTCGACGCCCCGGGCGAGGCGGTCGAGGGCCGGATCTACCGCGACATCGCTCCCCGCGACTGGGAGCGTCTGGATGCCTACGAGGGGGTCGGGGAAGGGCTCTACCGGCGGATCGAGGCCCGGGTCGTGGCCGGCGGAGCCGGGAAGGAGGGGCCCTCCGAGCCGGCGTTCGTCTACGTCGTCACCGAGGAGACGCTGCGGCGCTACGGCGCGCTCTGAGGCCCGGCGCCGGACCGGGCGTTTTGGCGCGCTCCCGGCCTCGCCGTATCTTCTCCGCCCATGGCCGACAACGGGAAGATCACCGTCACCCTCCCCGACGGCTCGTCGATGGAGGCAGAGTGGGGGACCACCCCGCGCCAGATCGCCGAGCGGATCGGGCCCGGTCTCGCGAAGGCCGCCCTGGTCGCCGAGGCCGACGGCCGCCTGGTCGACCTGGACCGCCCGTTCGAGGGGGACGTGGAGCTCCGCATCCTGACCGAGCGCGACGAGACGGCGCTCGAGGTCTACCGCCACTCGACCGCGCATCTCATGGCCCAGGCGGTCCAGCGCCTCTGGCCGGGGACGAAGGTCACGATCGGGCCCGTCATCGAGGACGGCTTCTTCTACGATTTCGATCGGGCGCAGCCCTTCTCGCCGGAGGACTTCGAGGCGATCGAGGCCGAGATGGCGAAGATCGCCTCCGAGGATCACCCGATCGAGCGCGAGGAGATCGGCCGCGACGAGGCGATCGGGCTCTTCCAGGACATGGGGGAGCCCTACAAGGTCGAGATCATCGAGGATCTCCCCGAAGGCGAGACCCTGACCCTCTACCGGCAGGGGGAGTGGCTGGATCTCTGCCGCGGCCCCCACGTGCCGCGAACCGGCCGGCTGGGCCACTTCAAGCTGCTGAAGAGCGCCGGCGCCTACTGGCGGGGCGACGAGCGGAACCGGATGCTGACCCGGATCTACGGGACGGCGTTCTTCAAGAAGAAGGACCTCGACGCCCATCTCGAGCGGCTGGAGCAAGCGAAGGAGCGGGACCACCGCCGGATCGGGGCCGAGCTCGACCTCTTTTCGTTCCACCCGAACGCGCCGGCTTCGCCCTACTTCCACCCCAAGGGCGCCTGGATCTACCACCGGCTCCAGCGGTTCATGCGGGAGCTCTACGCGGGCCCCTGGCCGCACGAGGAGATCATCACGCCTCAGATCTTCGACGTGGAGCTGTGGAGGATCTCCGGGCACTACGAGAACTACAAGGAGCACATGTTCTTCACCGGCGTGGACGACCGGGAGATGGCGGTGAAGCCCATGAACTGCCCGGCGGCGACCTACGTGTACGCGGCGGGGAAGCGCTCCTACCGTGACCTGCCGCTCCGCTACGCGGACTTCGGGCGGCTCCACCGCTACGAGAAGTCGGGGGTCGTGACCGGGCTCTTCCGGGTTCGCACGTTCGTCCAGGACGACGCCCACATCTTCTGTACTCCGGATCAGATTCAGGATGAGGTCACGTCACTCATCCGACTGGTGCAGCACGTGATGGAGGACGTGTTCGGGTTCGAGATCGGGATCGATCTGTCGCTGCGGGGGGACAAGCGGATCGGCTCCGACGAGGCGTGGGACGCGGCCGAGGACGCGCTGCGGAGGGCGCTCCAGGTGAACGGGCTGGAGTTCCGCGAAGCGGCCGGCGAGGGCGCGTTCTACGGACCCAAGATCGACTTCCAGGCGACCGACGCGCTGGGCCGGAAGTGGCAGCTCTCCACGATCCAGTGCGACTTCAACCTGCCCGAGCGGTTCGACCTGACCTACGTGGACGCCGACGGCTCCGAGAAGCGGCCGGTGGTTCTCCACCGCGCGATCCTGGGCTCGATCGAGCGGTTCATGGGGATCCTGATCGAGCACTACGCCGGTGCGTTCCCCACCTGGCTGGCGCCCGAGCAGGTCCGGATCGTGCCGGTGGCCGACCGGTTCGCGGAGCACGCGGAGACCGTGGCCGAGCACCTGCGCGGTCGGGGCGCGCGGGTCCACGTGGACGCCCGCAGGGAGGGCGTCGGCTACAAGATCCGCGACGCCGAAGTCCACAAGATCCCCTACATGATCGTGGGGGGGGAGAAGGAGGTCGGCTCGGGCCGCGTGAGCGTCCGGAGCCACGCCGAGGGGGAGCTCGGCGACATGGACCTCGACCATTTCGCGACGCGACTCCGGGACGAGCTGGAGCCTCCGGCGCCGCGGGGCTGACCTTCCCGAAAGGGCGGATGGGTCGTGACACCCGAGATCGCCCTGCTGCTCTCCATCGTCGGGATCGCGATCGTCCTGTTCGCGTTCGAGCGGATCCCCGCCGACTTGATCGGTCTGGGCATCATGCTCTCGCTCGTCCTGACCGGCATCCTCGTGCCGGAGCAGGCGTTCGCCGGCTTCGGCAGCGACACCGTGATGATGATCCTGGGGCTGTTGATCATGACGGCGGCGCTGCTGAGAACCGGAGTGGTCGAAATGGCCGGCCGGGCCATCCTCCGCCGCGGCGGTACCGATCCGGACCGCCTCCTGGTTCTGGTCACGGTGTCGGTGGCCGCGCTCTCGGCGTTCATCAGCAACACAGCGGCGGCCGCGTTCTTCCTGCCGATCGTCATGGGGGTGGCGCTACGGTCCGGCGCGAGTCCCTCCCGTTTCCTCCTGCCGATGGCCTTCGCGGCCATCCTGACGAGCCCCGTGACCCTCATCAGCACGTCGTCCAACATGGTCGTGAGCGGGCTCATGACCGACTACGGGATGGAGCCGATCGGGATGTTCGAGCTGGCCCCGGTGGGGATCCCGATCGCGGTCGTGGGGCTGGTCTACCTGCTGACCGTCGGGCGGCGGCTGATTCCGTCGCGCCCGGCGCCGCGGGATCTGGCTGAGGAGTTCGGGCTGGGCCCGTACCTGACCGAGGTGGTCGTCCTGGCAAAGTCGAAGCTGGCGGGGAAGACGCTCGCCGAGTCCGGCTTCGGCCGCGACCTGGACCTCACGGTCCTGCGGATCCTCCGCGGTGGAAAGAAGCCGGTGGGAGCCCGGGCGGAGACCAGGCTGGAGGAGGGGGACGTGCTGATCGTCGAGGGCCGGCGCGACGAGATCCTGAAGATCAAGGAAACCGGCGGGCTCGACATCCGGCCGGACGTGGAGCTGGGGGGACCGGCGGCGGAGGGCGAGGACCTGGTGCTGGCGGAGGGGATGGTCCTGCCCGGTTCCCCGCTGATCGGCCGCACGCTCCGCTCAACCGAGTTCCGCGAGCGGCACGGGCTCCAGGTGCTGGCGATCCACCGCCACGGCGAGACGTTGCGGGACCAGCTCTCCCGCGTCCGCCTGAGGCTGGGAGACGCGCTGCTCGTCCAGGGCGACGCCGACCGGCTGGCCGAGCTCGAGGCGCAGAACGTGCTGGCGGTGGTCGGCGCGGAGCGGGGAGAGCGGCCGCGGCTCGGGCGCGCGTGGCTGGCGATCGGGATCTTCGTCGCGTCGATCGCGGCGGCGACGCTGGGGGTCCTGCCGCTGGCGGTGGCCTTCATGACCGGCGCGCTGGTGACGATGGCCACGCGCTGCATCACGCCCCAGGAGGCGTACCGCGACATCGAGTGGAAGGTGCTGATCCTGATCGGGTCCATGCTCGCCCTCGGAGTGGCGATGGAGGAGACCGGGACCGCCGAGCTCCTGGCCGGCGGGATCGTGGAGGCGGCCGGCGGGGCGAGCCCGTACTGGCTCCTCTCCGGGTTCTTTCTCCTGACGGTGGTCCTCACCCAGCCGATGTCGAACCAGGCGGCGGCGATCGTGGTCCTGCCGCTGGCGATCGAGACCGCGCTGGCGGCCGGGCTCGAGCCGCGGACGTTCGCCATGATGGTGGCGGTGGCGGCGAGCGTCTCGTACCTGACTCCGCTCGAGCCCGCCTGCCTGATGGTCTACGGCCCCGGCCGCTACCGGTTCTTCGACTTCCTCAAGGTGGGCGCCCCGCTCACGGTGGCGATCTACCTGATCGCGATCGCCCTGGTGCCCCTGGTCTGGCCTCTCGGCGGTGCCGGATGAAGCGGGTGGTGGTCCTGGGCGCCGGGCGCGTGGGCGGGCTGATCGCGCGCGAGCTGGCGCGCGAGCCGGAGATCGAGGTGCAGGCGGCCGACACCCGGGCCGAGGCGGCCGACCAGCTGAAGGAGGCTGGGGTCGAGACCGTGACGGCGGACCTGGCGGATCCGCGCGCTCTCCGGGCGGTCGTCGAGGGGGCGGACGTCGCGGTCGTGGCCGTCCCCGGCGCGCTCGGCCCCGGGGTCCTCGAAACGCTGGTGGACGCCGGAGTCCCCGCCGTGGACATCTCGTTCTCGCCGGAGGACCCGGGAGCATTCGACGCCGGGGCCCGGGCGGCCGGGATCCCGGTGGTGGTGGACTTCGGCGTGGCGCCGGGCCTGTCGAACCTCATGGTCGCGCGCAGCGCGGCCGACATGGACCCCGTCGAGTCGGTCCGGATCCTGGTGGGGGGCCTGCCGCTGGAGCGGGACGGCGTGTGGGACTACCGCGCCGTCTTCTCGCCGGCCGACGTGATCCAGGAGTACGTGCGGCCCTGCCGGATGCGGGTGGACGGCGCGGACGTCACCGTACCCGCTCTGACCGACGTGGAAGAGGTGGAGTTCGAGGGGGTGGGCACGCTCGAGGCGTTCAACACCGACGGGCTCCGCACGCTGCTCGAGACGATCCCCGCCCGGACCATGGTGGAGAAGACGATGCGCTGGCCGGGCCACGCGGCCAAGGCGCGGGCGCTCCGGGAGGCGGGGTTCTTCGATTTCGAACCGGTGGCCACGACCGGCGGCCCGGTGGTCCCGATGGTCCTGGCCGTGCGGCTCCTGTCCCACGCATGGCGGCTGGAGGAGGGGGAAGAGGAGTTCACCGCGCTGCGGGTGGAGGTCGCGGGGACTCGCGGCGGGCGGCGGGCGCGGGACGTGTGGGAGCTTCTGGACCGGACCGACGCGGAGACGGGCGCCACTTCCATGGCGCGGACCACCGGCTTCCCGGCCGTCGAGGCGGCGAAGCTCCTGCTCGCGGGCGCGGTCCCGCCCGGCGTGTGGCCGCCGGAACGGCTCCCGCTGGAGGTCGTGGACCGGGTGCTGGAAGCGGTGCGGAGCCGGGGAGTGGAGATCCGCCGGCGGATGGAGTCGCCCGCCGGCTAGAGCGTGCGCCCGTCCCGGGCGTGGAGGTCCGGCGGCGGCAGCCCGAGAAACACCCGGAGGGCGGTGAGCGGCCACTCGGTGTCGAGGACCAGCCGGTCTCCGCGGACGAAGAAGACCTGCTCGTCCCCCCCATCGTCGGACCGGAGGACCACCCGCCGGCCCTCCTGTCGCCACGTGCCCTCGACCACTTCGCGGTCCGCGTCGCCGTCGGCCAGGATTACGGCGACCAGGCGGAACCGCCGGTCGTCCACGAAGGCGATCATCACCCGGACGTCGAACGGCGTGTCGAGCACGGCTCCGGTCACGCGCCCGCCGTAGACGGCGACGGTGTCGGCGGGAGCGGTGTAGGCGGGGACGGGTCCGGCGAGGGCGAGGATCGAAACGGCGGCGATCGAAAAGAGATCCGGGACGAGGGGCATGGGGTTCCTCCGGGTGACGGGTTCACTCCGTCCTACGTTGGCGCTCCGGATCCTGTTTCGCGTGGCGCGAAGCCGATGAAGTCGCTCGGCGCCGGGAGGGGGCTGGAAGTGCTCCCGTCGTCCAGCGGGGCGAGGTCGTTCCAGGCGCCGGGGGTGAACAGAGAGGCCAGCACGCGGGCCTGATCCCGGCCGGCGTCGACTTCGAACATGCCGCCGAAGTAGGCGTGCCACCCGTGGCGGGCGCACACCTCCAGAACGCGGAGCGCTTCCAACGGGCCCCCGACCCGCGCCGCCTTGACGTTGACCGCAGCGGGCGGCAGGACGGGCCACTCGAGGTCGGCCGCCCGCTCCACCCACCCGTCCAGCGCCACGCGCCCGGCCCAGGCCGGAAGGGGGTCGTCGAGGGCCTCCCGGGGCGGGTCCTCGAGCCACGCCCCCGGCAGCGCCGCGTGGGCGCGGGCGACGGCGGTGGCATCCCCCTTCCGCTTGAAATCGACCACGACCACCCGACCGAGATCGGCCAGCGCATCCCACGTCGGGTCGTCCCAGCCGTCCTCCGGCGGGTCGAGCTTGAATCGCGCCGCGGGATCGCGGGCGAGGATCCCCCGGACTTCCGGCAGGGGGTCCCGCGCCGCGGTCAGCGAGCGGCAGAAGGCCACGGGACGGGCCGGTCGTCGAGATTGTACAAATATATTTGTAGAGGATTGACGAAGCGCCAAGTCGATCGCGGCCGCCTCGACGGCGGCGCGGTGATAGGCCTTCGCGGCGCGCAACCGCTCCGACACCTCGCCGACGGTCGTCGCGCCCACTGGCACCAGCCCCGGGAGCGCGGCCGCGAAGTCCGCCTGCGCTTCGGGGGTCCAGGCCACGCACTCGCCGCGCCCGTCCTCCCCCCCGCCGCGGAGGATGGCGACCCCTTTCGGGCGGGGCCGACCGTCGTAGTAGCCGGGGACGTCCACCGGGCCGGTTTCGACCGCATGGCCTTCGATCTCGACCGGGAGCCGCGCGATCGCCGCGGCGATCTCCGCGGGACCCGGTTCCCGCTCCGAGCTCACGCGTCCCGGGCGCAACGGATCCCGGCGAAGATCTGGCGGCGGTGGGGCCAGTCCCAGTTGCGGAACGTGTTCCGGGCCACGATCGAGGCGGTCGCCCACGAGCCTCCGCGGAGCACGCGGTACCCCTCGCCGAAGTGGACCTCGGAGTACTCGGGGTAGGGGAAGGCCCGGAATCCCGGGTACGGTCCGAACTCGCTGGAGGTCCACTCCCACACGTCGCCGATCATCTGGTGACAGCCGTAGAAGGAACGGCCTGCCGGGAAGGCGCCGACCAGGGCCGGGGCGAAGGTGATCGCGTCCAGATTGGCCCGTCGGGGAGTGGGCGGGTGGTCGCCCCACGGCCAGTGGCGGGACACCCGCACCTCGGGATCCCACGCGGCCGCCTTCTCCCACTCGAGCTCGGTCGGCAGCCGCTTGCCGGTCGATCGGGCGTAGGCGTCCGCCTCGTGGGCCGAGACGTGCATCACCGGACGGGTGGGGACGAGCGGCCCCTCGCGCCCGAACCCGACCTCGGCCCATCCGTTGGCGGTCCGCCGCCATCCCAGCGGATGCTCGACCTCCGCCTCCTGCAGCCAGGCCCATCCCGCTTCCGTCCACCATTCCCTATGGCGGTATCCGTCGCGCTCGACGAACCCCAGGAAGGCCCCGTTCGTGACCGGAGCCGCGTCGATCCAGAACGCCGCCAGGTCCACCGCGTGGGCGGGCCGCTCGTTGTCGTAGGCCGATGGGTCGCCCGCCGCGCCGACCGGGAACGGGCCCGCCGGAACCAGCACCATGTCGACGTCCGGCGGGAGCTCGGCCCGCGGTGGAGGGGTCCGGTGAGCCGGCTCGTACACCACGTCCTCCATCCGCGCGACCGCCTGGAGCAGCGTCTCCTGGTGCTGGGCCTCGTGCTGGGCGAGCATCCGATACACGAAGCCCTCCTCGAGCAGGGGATGCCCGCCGAGAGAAGTCCGCTGGAGTCGCTCCAGCGCGTCCTCGCGGACCCGGCGGAGCCGCCGGAAGAGCTCGTCCCGATCGGGCAGTGAGAGGGCCCCCCGCGTCTCCCGCGGCGTGCGTGCGGCGTCGTACTCCGCCTCCATCGTGGCGCGCGGCTCGACGCCGTCGGCGAGCGCGTCGATCGTATCGACGAGCCACAGCCGCTCGAACTCCGCCATGTGGCCGAGATCCCAGGCGATCGGCGAGAGGTGGGGCAGAACCTGCCGGCGCAGGTCGGCTTCGGAGAGCGCGTCCATCAGGTCGAGGGTGCGGCGGCGCGCGCCCTGCAGTCGGGCGGCCAGTCGCATCCACTGCGGCGGCCGGTCGGACGCCTCGACCCGGCGAAACAGCAGCAGCGCGAACCGCTCCCCGGAGTCGGTGAAGGAGCGCTCCAGCCGGAAGCCGAACCGGGCCAGGTCGGCCTCGATCTTCTCCGGCCGGAACTTGCGGCTGATCTCGGTCAGCACCGTCTCGCCGGCGGCGACGCGGAAGCGGCGGCCGATCGAAGCAAGCTCCACCTGGGTGGTCCGGCGGAACCGGGCGTAGATCTCGATCCGTTCCAGCCGGTCGTTCCACCACGCCACGTGGTCGACGGAGTCGGGGTCGATCTCCGTGCCGAGCTCGCGGTTCATGCGGGCGAACAGGTTCCGGGTGAAGGCGGCGCTCCAGCCGGCGGCGTCGTCGTAGGCCGCCTCCAGGACGTCCGGGTCCTTCACGAGGTCGACGCCCAGGAGGAGCGTGTCCTCGGGGGACAACGTCCGCTCCAGCCGGGCCAGGAAGTCGTCGGTCTCGTCGGGATTGAGGTTCCCGATGGTGGAGCCGAGGAACAGCAGGCACATGGGGGAGCGCCGGGCCAGGGCTTCCAGCCCGCGCTCGTAGGAGGTGGCGAGGCCCCGCACCTCGACCGCGGGCAGCTCGCGGGAGAGCCGCTCGGCCGCCCCGACGAGGACGCTCGGGTCGATGTCCAGGGGCACGTACTCGACCCGATCCGAGCGCGCCGCCCAGGCCTCGAGCAGCCAGCGGGTCTTCTCGCCCGAGCCGGCCCCCAGCTCGACGAGCGGCACGTCGCCGACCGCCTCGCGGATCTCGCCGGCGTGGCGGCGCAGGATCTCGGCCTCGGCCCGGGTCGGGTAGTACTCGGGCTGCTCGGTGATCCGCTGGAAGATCCGGCTCCCCTCGCCGTCGTACAGGTAACGGCAGTGGAGCCAGCGCGGCTGATCGGAGAGCCCGCGCGCCACGGAGTGGGCGAACGCCTCGGGGCCCGCGGGGATGTCGTCGACATGCACCACCCAGCCCTCGCCGCGCCGGACCTCGACGCCGGCTGGAGCGCCGGTCCGCTCCAGGAGGCCGCGCAGGTCGCTGGTTCCGGACGGCATGGCCCTATATTAGCCCGACCGCCCGAGGCCGCCCCCGTGCCGACCGACAGGAGATGGACGGAAGCACCGCCCCGCCCGCGCCCGCCGTCGAGTTTCGCGACGTCGCCTGGACCCCCCCGGGGGCCAGCGAGGTGCTGAGCGGCCTGTCGTTCGAGGTCGGGGCGCGCGAGACCGTGGTCCTGGTGGGTCGATCTGGATCCGGCAAGACGACGACGCTCAAGCTCGTGAATCGTCTCCTCGTTCCGACCTCCGGGGAAGTCCGCGTGGCGGGCCGCGCCACCCCCGCATGGGACCCGGTGGAGCTCCGGCGTCGCACCGGGTGGGTCATCCAGGAGATCGGGCTGTTCCCGCACATGACCGTGGGACGGAACGTGGGACTGGTGCCCGAGCTGATGGGATGGGAGGGCGAGCGGACCCGGGCGCGGGTGGAGGAGCTCCTCGAGCGGGTGGGGCTCCCGCCGGCCGAGTTCGCGGCGCGGCGGCCGGACCAGCTCTCGGGCGGAGAGCGCCAGCGCGTGGGCGTCGCCCGGGCCCTGGGCGCCGATCCGCCGCTGCTGCTGCTCGACGAGCCGTTCGGGGCACTCGACCCGCTCACCCGCGCCGAGCTTCAGCGGGAGTTCAGGGAGCTGGTCCACGGGCTCGGGAAAGCGGCGCTCTTCGTGACCCACGATCTGCGGGAGGCGCTGGCGCTGGGGGACCGGGTGGGACTGCTGGTGGAAGGCCGCCTGGTGGAGCTCTCGCGCCCGGCGGATTTCCCCGCCTCCGGCCATCCCGAGGCGCGGGCCCTGGCCGCCACGCTCGAGGTCCCGCGTGGTTGACCTCCTCCGCTTCGCCGCGCGGAATCGCGACGAGATGCTGGGCCTCGTCGGGCAGCATCTCACCCTCGTCGGAATCTCGGTCCTCGTGGCGGTGGCGATAGGGATCCCGCTGGGGGTGCTGGCCACGCGGAGCCGGGCGCTCGAGCGGCCCGTCCTGGGGACGGCCAACGTGCTCCAGACGATCCCGAGCCTCGCCCTCTTCGGCTTCCTCATCCCCGTCCCGTGGGTGGGCGGCATCGGCGCCCGAGCGGCGATCTTCGCCCTCGTCGTCTACGCGCTCCTGCCGATCGTGCGGAACACCCACGCCGGGATCCGCGGGATCGATCCCGCGCTCCGCGAGGCGGCGCGCGGCATGGGGATGACGGACCGCCAGCTCCTGTGGAAGGTGGAGCTGCCCCTCTCCGTCGGCGTGGTCCTGGCGGGGGTCCGCGTGGCCACCGTCATCTCGGTGGGGATCGCCACCATCGCGGCGGCGATTGGCGCGGGCGGGCTCGGGGTCTACATCTTCCGCGGCATCGCCATGCTCGACGACACTCTCATCCTCGCCGGGGCCGTGCCCGCCGCGCTTCTGGCGCTGGCCGCCGACGGCCTGCTCGGCTGGCTCGGCCGGC
>DATLFF010000434.1:0-5997 GCA_035524915.1 Gemmatimonadota bacterium
TTCGATCACCCGCTGGACGAGCCGCCGGACCGGACCGACGCCGAGGACCGGCCGGGCGAGCCGGGCGACCCGCGGCAGCCAGCCGGGGCCCGGCGCGTAGACCACGATGTTGGGGATCCCCGTAGAGCGGTACGCCGTCGCCACGTCCCCCCACGGGATCGACATCGCCCGCCGGGGGCGGTCGGCGAAGGGGATCGTGCGCCTTCGCGCGCCGTGGGGCTCGCGGCGGATGCGCCCGCCCTCGCGGACCGCGCCCCCGCGGGCGAGACCCTCCACCATCGTCTTCGCCGTCCCCGCGCTCGGGCCGCCGCCGCTCGCGAAGGCGAGCTCCAGCCGGTCGGCGCCGGGGAGCGCCCGGGCCAGCGACACCGCCAGGCAGTCGGTCGGGACCACGTCGAAGCCGACCCCGGGGAGGAGCGCGACGCCCCGCCGCTTCGCCTCGGCCTCCCGCGCGAAGATCGCCTCGAACACCGGGATCTCGCCGGTGATGTCCAGGTAGTGGACCCCGTTCCGCAGGCACGCGTCGACCACGGGGCGGCTGGTCCCCGAGAACGGCCCGGCCGCGAGCAGCACGGCGTCGACGCCCGCGAGGCCCGCGTCCAGCGCGGCCGGGTCGTCCAGCGGGAACGCGCGCCACTCGAGCCCCGTCTCCTCCGCCAGGGCGCGCACGGCCTCGGCGGAGCGGCCGGCGAGCACGGGCGAGAGTCCGCGCGCCACCGCCTCGGCGGCGATCCGCCGCCCGGTGAAGCCGTTCGCGCCGTAGAGCAGCCACCGCGGCATGCGCATACCGTATCCCGTGAGCGCATCGGGGGGCAAGCGGGTAGCTTCCGGGCCCGTGCACTCCGCCATCCTCCGCATGTTCGAGTCCCGTTTCGGCGCCCGTCCCACCTCCATCCACGAGGTCGCGGCGGACGGGTCCCAGCGCGCCTACTGGCGGCTTCTGGGCGTGGACGGACGGACCGCGATCGGGGCGACCGGGCCGGAGCGCGAGGAGAACCGCGCGTTCCTGTCCTTCTCGCGCGCCTTCCGCGGGATCGGGCTCCCCGTCCCCGAGATCTACGACGCCGACGAGTCGGCCGGCGCGTGGCTCATGGAGGACCTCGGGGAGACCACGCTGTTCGACGCGCTCGTGGCGGAGCGGGCGGGGGGCGCGTTCCCGGAGTCCATGATCGAAACCTACCGCGGCGTGCTGGAGGTCCTGCCGCGGTTCCAGATCGACGGCCACGCGGCGGTCGACTACGGCGTGGCGTATCCGCGCGCGGCGTTCGACCGGCAGTCGATCCTGTGGGACCTGGCGTACTTCAAGTACCACTTCCTGAAGCTGGCGAATGTCCCGTTCCACGAGGCGCGGCTCGAGCGCGACTTCGACGCCCTGGCGGACTTCCTGCTGGAGGTGCCGCTCGATTCCTTCCTGTACCGGGACTTTCAGTCGCGGAACGTGATGCTCCGGGACGGCGCGCCGTGGTTCGTCGACTACCAGGGCGGCCGCCGCGGGGCGCTGCACTACGACGTCGCCTCGCTCCTCTACGACGCCAAGGCCGACCTGCCGGACGCGGTCCGCGCGGAGCTCCTCGAGTATTACCTCGACGTCCTGACGGAGCGGGTCGACGTCGACCGGGCGGAGTTCCGCGCTCGCTTCGGCGGCTACGTGCTGGTCCGGGTGATGCAGGCGATGGGCGCCTACGGCTATCGCGGGTTCTTCGAACGCAAGCCCCGCTTCCTGCTGAGCGTGCCCTACGCCGCCGCCAACATCCGCGGCATCCTGGAGGCGGGCCTGCCGGTGGCGCTGCCGGAGATCGAGGCCGCGTTCGGCCGGATCGTGGACGAGTTCGCTCCCCCGCCCGCCGGCGACGGCCCGGCGGCCGGCCTCACGGTGCGGGTCTCGAGCTTCAGCTACCGCCGCGGCTATCCGCGGGACGACGGCGGACACGGCGGCGGCTTCGTCTTCGACTGCCGGGCGCTGCCGAACCCCGGGCGGGAGGATCTTTACAAATCTCTTTGTGGACTGGACGAGCCGGTTCGCGCCTTCATCGAGGGGATGCCGGAGGCGGGCGCCTTCTACGACCGGACGCGGGAGCTGGTGGAGTCCCAGGTCGAGGTCTACCGCCGGCGCGGCTTCTCGAGCCTGTCGGTGGCCTACGGCTGCACCGGCGGCCAGCACCGCTCGGTCCACTTCGCCGAGCGGCTGGCGCGGGACCTGGAAGCGCGGTTCCCCGACCTCACCGTCGAGGTGTTCCACCGCGAGGAGCCGCTCTGGCCGGCGCGGGAGCCGGAGGGGGCGGGAAGTCCGGCGGCGCCGGCGCGGTCGGGATGACGCCGGCGGCGTAGGCGGAGACGTGGACGCGATGATCCTCGCGGCCGGGCTGGGCACCCGGCTCCGGCCGCTGACCGAGTCGACCCCCAAGGCGCTGGTCGAGGTGGGGGGGGTGCCGATGCTGGAGCGGATCGCACGCCGCCTGGTGGCCGCCGGGGTCGACCGGCTGATCGTGAACGTCCACCACCTGTCGGAGGCGATCGAGGTGTTCCTGGCGCGAATGGAGCTGGGCGTCGAGGTCTTTGTCTCCGGCGAGCCGGCCGCCCCGTTGGGGACGGGCGGAGGGGTGGCCCGGGCCGCGCCGCTCTTCCGTCGCGACGAACCGTTCTTCCTCCACAACGTGGACATCGTGACCGAGGCCGACCTGGGCGGGCTGTGGAGCGCCCACGCGGACTCGGACGCGCTCGCCACGCTGGCCGTCGGCCGCCGCGAGACCCCGCGCCGGCTCCTCTTCGACGACCACGGCCTCTACGGGTGGGAGAACGCCGCCACCGGCGCCAGCCGGGTCGCGCGGGAACCCGTCGGCGAGACGGCGCGCTGGCCGTTCGCCGGCATCCACGTGGCCGAACCGCGGCTCTTCGAGCGGATGGCGGCGACGGGCGACGCCGTCCACCGGCCCTTCTCGATCCTGGACGTCTACCTGGAGGCGGCGGCGGCCGGAGAGCGGGTGGCGCCGTGGGACCTGGGCGGGGCGCTCTGGATGGAGGTGGGAAACGTGGAGCGGCTGGCGCGGGCGCGCGAGGCCCTCGGCGGCTAGCGATGGGTGCGTGCGGAACCGGGCGCTTCAGCCCGGGGCCGCCGGGTCCACCCCCGTCAGCTTGCGGTACTCCAGCATGTGGCGGAGCGCCTTCATCGGCTCGCCGCGCCGCTCGTAGAGCCGGGCCAGGTTGAAGTGCGCGTCGGCGCGATCGGGGTCGATCCTGACCGCGCGCTTGTAGCAGCCGAGCGCGCCGTCGAGGTCGCCCCGGTCCTCGAGCGCCACACCGAGGTTGTAGGCCGCCACCGGGTTCTCGGGGTCGCGCTCCAGCGCCCGCCGGTAGTGCTCCTCCGCCTCCTTCACCCGCCCCGCTTCGTGGAGGATCCGCCCCAGGTTCACGTTCGCCTGCGCGTGGTCGGGGTCCTCCGAGATGGCCTCGCGGTAGGCGTTCTCCGCCTCCTCCACCGCCACCGCCTCCAGGTCCACTCCCACGTTGTACCAGTCGTCCGCCGAGAGCCGCCGGGCGCTCCGGATCTCCGCCGCCACGGTCCCGCGGGCGAACGGCTCGGCGCGGGCGGCCAGCTCGGCGACGTCGAAGTCCAGGAGCGCCTGTCCCGAGAGCGGCTCCCACGCCCCGCGCTCGTCCCGCACCACCACCTCGTCGCCGTCGGCCGTGATGTGGACCGACGAGAGCGGCCGGCCCACCGGCAGCTGCCCCTGGAGCTCGTGGAGCGCGCGGCGGACCCGGCGGGTCGGCACGTCCGCCGCCTCCAGGTCGCGCACCGCGCGCAGCAGCACCACGTCACGGAAGGCGAAGCGGTACTCGCCCCGCGGGCCGCGGCCCGGGTCCAGCAGGCCCGAGCGCGCCCAGCGGCGGACGCGCCACGGAGGCAGCCCCAGGATCTCGGCGACCTGGCGCGTAGTGTAGCCGGTCATGTGGGGGAATCTAACGAGAAGCGGCCCGCTTCTTCGCCGGGGGCTCTTCGGCCTTCTTCGAGGTCTTCTTCGTCGCCGACTTCTTCGACTTCTTCGCGGCCTTCTCGTCGCGCGCGGCCGGCTTCTTGTCGCCCTTCTGGAGCGACGCCTTGAGCGCCGCCATCAGGTCGATGATCTGCGGCTCGGCGCGCTCCGACGGCGCCAGCTGGATCGCCTCGCCCTCGACCTTCTTCTCGATCATCGAGAGCATCTGGTCGCGAACCTCGTCCCGGTACTTGGTGGGCTCGAACGACTCGGTCGAGGTCTGCTCGATCAGCTGAGTGGCCAGCTGGAGCTCGGCCTTCTTGAGCTCCACGTCGTCAACCGGCACCTCGGAGAAGGGCCGCACCTCCTCGGCGTAGCGAAGCTGTTCCATCACCAGCCCGCCTTCGATCGGGCGCACCATGACGAGGTACATCTTGCCGCGCGCGGCGTACTGCCCGATCGCCACCCGGTTCGTGTCGCGGAGCGCCTCGCTGAACAGCTTGTAGGCGCGCGCCCCGCCCTTGTCCGGGCCCAGGTAGTAGGCCCGGTCGAACCACACCGGGTCTACGTCCGGCGCCTCCACGAACTCGGAGATCTCGATCCCCTCGGTGGTGGGCGTCTCGATCGCGTCCAGCTCCTCGGGGCTGAAGAGCACGTACTGGTCCTTGGCGAACTCGTAGCCCTTCACGGTCTCGTCCCGCTCGACCACTTCCTCGCACTTGGTGCACACCCACTGCTGCTTGACCCGCGCGTTGCACGGCTCGTGGATCATGTTGAACGAGATCCGCGCCCCGGACTGGCCGGTGGCGTAGAGCTTGACCGGCACGGTCACGAGGCCGAAGGAGATGGTGGTGGAGGAGATGGGTCGGGCGGCCATGGGCGTTCAGATTATCGGGGGCGGGCGCGAAATCGCAAGTGGTTTACCGAGAAAGTTGTACGAGGAGGCGGTCGAATGTGGTCAGAGAGAACCGACACGCTCATCCCTGCCCGTTTCGGCTCTGATCGGAGCCGGATCCGAGGGCGTCCGAGATTTGCTCGACCGCCCGCACGAAGCGGGTCGCCAGATACAGGCCATAGATGCCGGCAGCGAGCCACAGCGCGAAGACGAGCAGGTGATAGAGGAAAACTGGATCTATCAACTTCTTCCTCCCTAGAGCGCGCGGTTAGACCCCGACGTACGTGACCTCTCCCGCCTTGGCAGTCGGTATGGACGTAAGCAGCTGAGGAACGAGCGGCTTCAAGTCAGAGAGGCGATTGGAGCTCGCGCGCAAAACGATGACGGCGATGGCGAAGACGGGAAGATTCTGCTGGAAGGAGAGATTCCGATCGACAGTGACGAACACGTCGAACTCTTTCGCAGCCAGCGCAAGCAACTCCCCGTTCTTTATGGTTGACCACCCCATCTGGTGCGCCGTCTTGACCTCGTGGCCGACGATCTCGCGCGAGAAGCGCCAGTCAACGCACTCGTCGACGAGGACCTTCACGAGGATGCGGCAACCAGACGATCCTTCCCTTGCTCGAGAAACTCGATGACCTGCTCTCGACTGACCGAAGGGAAGCCGGCCAGAAACTCGTCGATCGAGTCTCCCGCCTCCAGATAATCAAGAAGCGTCTGGACGGGCACCCGGGTGCCTGCAAACACGGGAGTACCGCCCATCACGTCGGGGCTGCAGGAGATTACTGGCTGGACCATGGGATCAGATTACTCCCATCTCCGCGATCCGTCCAACATGGGGTCTAACGCCCTCGGGCGTAAGCTGCGCGGCCCGCTCCTTTGAGGCAGGTCCTCGGCGCTAGCCCGCGTCAGCTTCACGCCCTCGTTAGCACGCGGAGTTCGTTGTCAGGCCATTCATACCACCCGCTAGTTTGCGAACCGCTCGACCCAAAGACGAAGCTCATGACGAAGGACGCCGTACTCTAGCTCTGCCGGAGTCCAAGACAGCCCTGAATAGATGGGTCGAGCGAACATGAAGGTACCCGGGCGGCCGGCGGCATAGGCCTCCATCCTACGAAATACCTTCCCCTC